>BIFV01000002.1 GCA_003990955.1 Sporomusaceae bacterium FL31 | reverse complement strand
AGAGGCGAAAATGACTATGTAAACTCGATAATCGGTACGGCGAATCCGTTAAAAAAGAAGGGTGCGGAATTTGAACGACCGCCTTTTATTGAGGAAGCCCGCTGTCATCTGGAGGTTTCACTTATAATTGAAGTCACGGGCGTTGATGGCGATAATAAAGCAGACTTTTTGGCTAATGTTCGTGAACAGTTATACAAGATGAAAATGGCGGGAGGGGATATACTCTCATTTAATGACATCGAATTGTTCTTTATTAACAGCGATAGAGAAACAGAAGTTAAGGCTTTTCTACGCAAACTGATGCCCGGTTATGTTTTGATTGAGCGACGTGATTTGATGACTGCCCTTATGTCTGAGAAAAAAGATGGTTTGGAGACTTTATTTGATTATATAAAAGTTATATATAGTTCGAGTATTGATGATGCTGGAAATAGGAAATGGCGTGCATGGAAGAAAGAAGCGGGGTGGATTGTGCCAATAGCGGTTGGGTTCAAAGGAATATCAGAGGTTTGCAAAGCCAAGAATCAACGTGATCAAAATACCGAGCATCGCTTTGCGGAAAGTGTTGTTACTTTAGGCGAGTTTAAGATGCCATATCGTTTTCAACAGATTGACGATATTATGTGGAGTTACAGTGTGGATTCTGCACAAGGCATGTACGTATGCAAAAATCAACAATAAATAGCCTGGAGGAATGTTATTATGGCAAAGGATAATTCGAATATTGCATCGGTATTGGCGTTTGAGAAAAAATTGGTCTTATCGGATGGTTATCTGTATGGCAGTACCTGGGAAAAACGCTTCAATGAAATAAACCCATTGGTATTGACGGAAAAATCAATTCGGGGGACAATTTCAAACCGGTTAAAACCAGCTATTTTGAATGACCCGGTAAAACTGAATGCTGAAGTTGAAAAACCAAACTTACAAAAAATTGACGCCTGTGCGCTTACAGCCGAGCAGGATACATTGAAGCTTAATTTTACAATCAAAGTGTTAGGTGGGGTAGAAAACCCATCTGCTTGCAATCATGCGGTATTTAATAAGTCATATTATGAGACCGCAAAAAAATATATCGAAGCTGAAGGCTTTAAAGAATTAGCCTGGCGGTATACGGTAAACATTGCGAATGGCCGGTATTTATGGCGTAACCGGGTTGGTGCGGAAAAGATTGAAGTGGTAGTTTCAGTAGATGGGAAGCAGTGGACTTTCGATGCGCTATCGTTTTCTTTGAAAGATTTTGAATCTGATAATGAAGACCTGCGTGAATTAGCCCATTTAATTGCGGATGCATTGTGCGGAAAGCTCCCCTATCTTCTGATAACCGTTGACGCTTATGCCTTGATTGGGAAAGCGCAGGAAGTTTATCCAAGTGAAGAATTGGTGCTTGACAAAGGCAATAATGATAAAAATAAGAAAAGTAAGATACTGTATGCTGTAAATGGAACCGCGGCAATGCATTCGCAAAAAATCGGCAATGCCATTCGGACGATCGATACCTGGTATCCCGAGTTTGAATCAGCTGATATTGGGCCAATCGCAATTGAACCATATGGTGCGGTAACGAATTTAGGGCGGGCCTACCGGACACCTAAAGATAAAACTGACTTTTATACATTGTTTGATCATTATGCTTTGGGGGGAAACCTTGCAAATAAGGAACAGGAACATTATGTGATGGCTGTCTTAGTTCGTGGCGGTGTTTTTGGACAAAGCAGCAGGGAGTAACGGTTATGAAATATTATCAAGAATTAACAATTATTCCAAGTGTTGAAATCCCGTCCTATTTTATTTGGTCAAAGGTTTATCAGCAACTGCACTTAGGATTTGTTGAGAATAAGGATCAAAATGGAGTTGTGCCATTTGGCGTTTCATTTCCGCAGTATCAATATGAGAATAAAAAGGGCAAAATAGGCGAGAAGATGCGGGTTTTTGCTAGCAACGAAAACGAGCTGTATAATCTGGGGATAAAAAAATGGCTGCAACGACTGGATGATTATGTACATGTCACTGGGATTCGCGAAGTACCGGAGAAAAAAGCAGGATACGCAGTTTATCGGCGTGTCCATATAGAAAATGGCCCGGAACAAAAAGCCCGCAGATTTATCAAGCGTCATAAGGAAGGAACCCTTGAATATGAACAAGCAGTAAAAATGTTTTCAGCAAAGGGCAATATATGCTATATCCCATATATTAAACAAAAAAGTCTGACCAATCATAATACCTTTAAAGTATTTATTGCCAGAGACTATTGTGAAAAAGCCATATACAACGGATTCGGAACATACGGACTGAGCAACACTTCAACTGTACCTGAATTTTAACCAAAAAATTCGCTGAACTTGCGAAGCCAGGAAATCTAAGGCTTCAGAGGAGGACAGATTTTTTTTGTTAAAGAGTAGAATATGTCAATAAATCCATACGGAGCAAGGGTTTTATTAGGATTTTATGCTCTTAACCGCCGTATAGGTGGCTTAGAAAGAAGCTGATATGCATTATCGCATTCTTCTCTTCTTAACCGCCGTATAGGTGGCTTAGAAAAACAGAAAAAGAACAAGTAACCCTCGGAGACTCTTAACCGCCGTATAGGTGGCTTAGAAAATAGCTGCAGGCGAATTGTAAAAATGACTGAACTTAACCGCCGTATAGGTGGCTTAGAAACGCCAGGGCAAAACGGTAGCCGACATAGCAAACTTAACCGCCGTATAGGTGGCTTAGAAAAAAGGTTTTTGACGCACCCTTATCAAAATGGTCTTAACCGCCGTATAGGTGGCTTAGAAATTGCAGCATTGTCGTAGTTCGCGAAGGTGAATCTTAACCGCCGTATAGGTGGCTTAGAAATAATAGACGTGGGCGGACACAACTTCCCGAATCTTAACCGCCGTATAGGTGGCTTAGAAATTACTCAGACGGTTAAATAGGGTATATGCCGGCTTAACCGCCGTATAGGTGGCTTAGAAATGCGAAAGGAGATCCAACACAAGAACCTCCAACTTAACCGCCGTATAGGTGGCTTAGAAACGAGAGGAGGTGATAATTTGACGATAAGGTATCTTAACCGCCGTATAGGTGGCTTAGAAAAATTAGCAAAAGATATGGATGCAAAAGTATCGCCTTAACCGCCGTATAGGTGGCTTAGAAATAAGCGACTAGATGATGCATTTACACCACTATTCTTAACCGCCGTATAGGTGGCTTAGAAAATAATGTTGGGGGTTGAGAGGGTGGTATTAGTCTTAACCGCCGTATAGGTGGCTTAGAAAAGTCGTAGACTGCGCTCCCGTTTTCTCGTTCTCTTAACCGCCGTATAGGTGGCTTAGAAATTCTCGAGTAACGTCGTATTATTAAATAGTGCCTTAACCGCCGTATAGGTGGCTTAGAAATAAACACCTTCAAGCCAGCCGCCTAGTAGAGCCTTAACCGCCGTATAGGTGGCTTAGAAATTGCTAGTTGGACTAGGAAGGGCTTTGCAGGCCTTAACCGCCGTATAGGTGGCTTAGAAATCACTAGGCAAGAAACTCAAATCTAGTCCGTCCTTAACCGCCGTATAGGTGGCTTAGAAATTGGCAAAAAAGTTTTAATGCAGCACAAGCAGCTTAACCGCCGTATAGGTGGCTTAGAAAAACGATCTGGAATATTCATCAACTCATCCATACTTAACCGCCGTATAGGTGGCTTAGAAAGTTATCGAAAAAGATATACTCGAACAAGTGGCCTTAACCGCCGTATAGGTGGCTTAGAAATAGTGATATTGGTCGGCAATGTAACGCATGAGCTTAACCACCGTATAGGTGGCTTAGAAATTCGGCTAATTCCTCCGGGGTTGCTAGTCGCACTTAACCGCCGTATAGGTGGCTTAGAAAACCTGGATTAGAAGTAAAATCCCCGAATGTAACTTAACCGCCGTATAGGTGGCTTAGAAATTACGGTGTGTAGGTTAACCGTCTTTTTAACCCTTAACCGCCGTATAGGCGGCTTAAGAAAACGTTTGATATTTGGTACTGATTAGTAAGTAAGCGGCAATTACAATTAAATCGTCATATACCCAAATTGGCTTCCAGATGAGATAATGAGTCGAAAAGAATCGAATGAAGTCTATGTTGTGGTCTAAAAATCACAATGTAGTTCGTCTTCGATACTAGAGTGGATTGTTAGCGCCTGCTGCAGTAGCACTAGACCATAAAGAATGGTGCTAGGAGCATCAAATTAACGTAAAAACCTACTATTACTGAAAGAACGAAATCCGTCACCTTGACGAAAGTCAATTGGTGACGGATTTTTTGACCTTACTGTTTACTTTTATGCTTTACTGACGAAATCGGTTAAACTGAGCAGATAACATTTCTGTAGCTTCTTTGTTTTTTGCTTCAAGATCATGCAAGTAAATTGATGTCGTTTTGATATCCGTATGTCCAAGCATTCGCTGTACCGTAGTCAATGGAATACCATATGCCAAAGCATAGGTTCCTGTCATGTGCCGGAACGAGTGAACCGTTATCTTAGGTAAAGCATGTTTTTCGCAAAATTTTCGGAGCCATGATGAAAAACACGTAGGAAATGCCTGACGTACTTCATTTGTCTTAGAAGTATGGGCACGTTCAATAAATAGAAATTGTTTAGGATTGGTATAGTTTTTGTCTGCGAGGTACTTGTTTTGATAATCCCTGTGGAGGTAAAGCAATGACAGTGTGTAATCGTCGAAATTCAGCCAGCGCACCGATGATTCTGTTTTTGGTGCTTTATGTCCTACTGGCTGGTATGGAATAATTTCGCATGCTTTGTTAATATGGATGCGTTTTGCGTCAAAATCAATACAATCCCATGTTAGCGCCATGAATTCACCCCGACGTGCTCCGGTTAATGAACACAAACTGACAATGAGTTTGTATTTTTGCTTTTGGTAAATCTTCTTTAGCAATAGTATCGCATGGATTTACCGATGCATACTGCCATTGAACTGCTTTGTTAAAAATGCTACGTATCAGCTTATAGTGCATTTTGACTGTGGCATCCGATAAAGCAGCTGTTTCTTTGCCGTCCATTCTCATACCAACTTGACGAAGGGAATCAATGAATCGCAAAACATCTGTAGCAGTAATTTTATCTAGAATTTTTTGATGAAAAGCTGGTAAGATTCGATTATCAAGGATCGCTTTATTACGGTAAAATGTAGTGTTGCTCAATTTTTTAGCATATCGTTCTTCCCAGATCTGGATAAACTCACCGAAGGTAACTTTACTAGCAATAGCTATAGGTTTATTGGTTACATCTACATAAAATTTTGCCAGTTCTTTATCAGCAGCTTGGCGAGATTTTGCTGTGATTCTTTTTGTTTTGCGAATTTGCTTGTTGTTTAAGTCATACCCAAGAGAGACTCGAAGCTCCCACTTATTATTTCCTAAATCTACGATGGCACCAGCCATAACTAATCCCTTCTTTCCTAAATGAAATAAAGAAGGGCGAGTGTAATCGCCCTTCAAATAATAAGTACTTCCAATTAGATGTTAAAATAAATAAGCGGTTGTCAATGTTTTTAACATTTACAGCCGCTTATGTGTCCAACTTGGTTTATTAAGATTTTTTTCTGTCCATTTTTCAAGTGCGGACCATAGATATAAGTATGATTTGCCTTGTTTTATTGCGGGAAGTTCTCCGTTTCGAGTCATCTGTAATACCCGAGCATATTTCAACTTACCTTGAAAGAATACATCAGCCACTTCTGTTGCGGTTAAAAATGTAAGTTGACTTGCAGTTGTTGAATTAAGCATGGTCATATTTTGTGCAGACAATTGCATAATCGTCACTCTCCTTTTATTTATTACTTCATGGTGCAAATAGTTATAAAATATGTCCAACATTTGTTATCATTTTTATAATATATAACTAAAAAAGCCAACTATTCTGTAGGTGCAATATCGTTTTCTAAATCGATTTCAAGCAGTTCTGCTTGCGTAAGATGCATTTCAATGAGCGGTAGCTTGTAACTGCTTAGAATTTGATTTATATATAGTTTGTAGTTAAACAAGTCTAGCTTTGTTTGTCTAAATTTTTTACCTGTATATACATTTACAGTATTTAGCACATAGTGAATATGAATATTACTGGTATTAAAATGCATGGTCATCAATATTTGATAATCATTTGCGTAATATAAACCTATTTCATAACCGATTTTCATAAGAATTTCATCCGGTAGATTTATATTGCTGTCAAAACTGAAAAAGAACTGGCGATATTGTCGACCATTTGTTTGATGCCATAATTTTTGAACTGCTTTCATTTCTTCATATGCAGAGTCTGGCTGAAGGCCAAATCCATACATTAAAGGATGTTTTGTTTTTTCTTCGTTTTTTACATACTTAAGTATTCCATATAATGTCCTTGGATTTTTTCCAACAAATTCAAAGTATGACAATACTCTCACTCCTTTACCAAATAAAAAAAGACCTTTCTTGGTCTTGAGATTTAGGATATTACACAATATAAGCGATTTATTACTTTACTAAACATAAGATCTGCATCTTTAGTCTTATCTGTTTGACAGAAATCGCGGATTAGGGTACGCGCTTCTTGTACCGCAGCTAATATTTCTTTTCCTTCTGGTATAACCAGGATAGTATTTTGTAGGCAAGAATTTACGATAAAATCCGTTTTATTCTTACTACCTGATTGTTTTGCCTTTTGGGTTATTATTTCATCAACTTCGACAGTAGTTCTAATAGAAGTTATTACGTTTTTAGGCTTATTATCAGATTTTTTTTTCCATAGTGGTTGTTTTTTTGACATAATAATTCCTCCAGTGTTTTGATAATTTGTATTACAAATGAGTATTTTGTCCCGAATTCCTCCTCTTTTATTTTTTCATTTCCATATAGAATTCGACAAATATAGTAGTTTATGTTCATGCATAGATATATCTATCTATATATCAATATGTTTTAATATAATGTTAGTTTATAAATAAAAAAATATAATCATTTACAATAACTAATAATTTTACTTAAACAATAATGATTTTTACTATTTAGTTATATTCAATATATTTTTTAATTTAATTTGATAAGTTTAATTCAGGGAAAATAAGGTCCGTTTATTTATTGGCTAATGGGTAAAAAAAGGATTTTTCTATTTTACCCCGTAGTTTGATATAAGAACATCTTTTGAGCTGCAATTTACTTAAAAACATAGCAATTATAAGGATTTATTAGGTGTAGGCAAAAAAATGCGGGTGTAAAAAAAGATGACATTATTATATATAATACCGCCGATTTTTACCCCCATTTATAATTAGTAATGTGGGAGAACTTTAAGGTTCTATTTTTCTGTAAATAATGAGGTGATATATACTGTGAGTGAAGGAACACAAAAACAAATTATACCTAGACTAGTTAGAAAACAGTATTTTGAAAGTGCAAAAATATTCTTATTCAATCAACAAAGTATTTCGGACGCAATTGCGGAAGATTATATGTATAAGTGGACGCCTAATATACCAATACTCATATCAGCACAAACAGGTAGTGGTAAGAATACATTTATCGAAAATGTTATTATAAAGCAAATGGTCAGGTTAAGTGGAAACGTTTTGATTTTGAGTAATCGAATTGCATTAGGTCGACAGGAAAAAAACGAGTTGCAGGGCTACTGGATAAAATTGCACCAAGAAGTAATAGTTATTCTAAAGAAGTTGAAAGACGGTGGTGCTCTCCGGAATGGCTTGATGAACTGGAAGATTTCGGAATAGTCACTATCAAATCATATCAAAGTATTTTTGCTAGGCTAGATAATTTGGCGAATCATTATGATTTCATCATCTTTGATGAATGTCACTTCTTTTTAGCGGATGCGAATTTTAATAAATATACTTATCGTATTCTGCAAACTATCTTAAAAAGATATCCATATTCCATAAGGATATATATGTCAGCTACGCCCGATGAGGTTATTAATCCTATTCTCAGTACAGAGTGTAATAATATCCCAAGGAATTTAAATAAACTAAGGTTTACTCCTATTGGTATAAAAAAAATACCCGAAGGTCAAGTCGTTTGGGAGAATGATGATCACAGTGATTACACCCTAGTTGATTATAGGATTAGTGAGAAATGCAAACCGATAGTGACGAAAAAAATACCCTTTAGCTGGGGGGGGGGCGAGCAACAATGGAATACATATGAAACATACAATAACTATAGTGCTGTTATTTATGAATTTGAACGGGACTATAGTTATGTAGATTGTAAATATCTACCTGTTAGTAGAGCGAAATACTCAAAAAATGATAAAGAATCTAAAAAATCCGAAATTATAACCCAATGTCAGCCCTTGCTTAATATAATTAAAAGGCAAATTGACGAAGAAATGGCAGAAAAATCAAATGGTAGAAAGAGAAAAGAAAAATGGCTGATTTTTGTAGCTAATAAAGACGATGGACGAGAATTATTAAATGAAATAGGAAGTGCAGACGCAGACTATCTTGATGCTGATTCTAAGGATAACGATACTTATATAAGAATTTGTAATGAAGGTATGTTTGAAAAAAAGGTTCTCATCACTACATCGGTTATAGATAATGGTATTAATATTGATGATCCATTGGTAAAGAATGTGGTAATTTTGGTTTTTGACAAAGGTTCATTTTTGCAGATGCTTGGGAGAAGAAGAGTCAGATCAAACGAGAAAATAACTGTTTATATTGTCGAGCGAACCAAAAAAGAACTTAACTGGAAATTGCAAGAGAATAGAAGATTGTTGAAGCGAATTAAAACGGCAAATGAAGAAATTATCAAGGAAAAATTCAATAAAGACAACGTTTTCTTCTATACAGGGTCTATAGAGGATTCTGGTTCTTTGCTAGATTATAATTGTTTTTTGAAAGATAGACTTAATTGTGATATAGCATTTTTAGAAGGGTTATTAAAAGACAACGCTATATCCAATCAGACCTCGGAGGACAATAATAGTCAAGAATTTAGTGATCTTACTTATGAACAATATATTCAAAAATTGAGAGCCCCAAAAAGAATTATCGAAAATACGGCTAAAAACAGGCATAGCTTTGAAGAAATAACAATCCGAGAGCAATTATCTTGGATTGGGCAAGAGGGTAGTTATGACTCTGATAACTATTTAAAAGATGAATCAGAAAAAACTGAGAATGATAAAGAAGACAGTCTAAAAATATTTCTTGATTTTCTTGAGAAAAATTCTAAGGAGAAAGTTCCCCAAAATGGTAGAGAGACTGCTGACTTTTATCGAAAGAATGGAATGAATGACCTCCAAGTAAACGAGTTTCTAACAATTTGCACTAAACTCTATATAAATGCATTTGGAAGGCGTCCTGAAGATAAGACTACTAAAGAAGAACACATATACGGGAAGAATGTTATAAATAAATGCTTAGTAGAGCGTGGATTGCCATATAGAATAATTGGCGATTCAGTAAAACTAAATTTAAAACAAAGAAGTCAGCATAATACAGATAAAGAAAGCAAGACTTTTTGGATTTTAGAAAAAACACTTGGCTAAATCAATAATCGTACATTCATTTGCGCTGACATTTTATAGATGAGATAAACGTCTTAATAATTAGTGTGAGGAAATGATATAGGATATTAAACAATTAAGGAAATGACATTAAAAAAGACTTGGCACATTAGCGCCAAGTCTTTTTTATGAATATGTTGGGTGAGAGTGTTCTAATTTTCAAAAATACTAATTTTTATCCTAAAAGTTAGTGGGAAAAGATTCAACATTGGTGAGTCCACTGCTTGTTAACACATACTCGATAACTGCAATTTTTGGAATTTTCCAGATACGATTATTTATTCTAGCAGCTTTAATTTGCCTGGATGCCAGTAATGTATAGGCAGCGTTTTTGCCGATGGTTAGCATTTCGCATAGCTCTTCAACGGTTAAAATATCAGGATAATCACTAAACATGATTTTATCACCCCTAAATCTTTTTTTTACTATTATGTTACTTTATGTAATATGAATTAACAAATTAATTGGGTTTTATAAGGCTGTGGCTAACAAGATATTTAACTGACTCAAATATAATAAAGTAAATCTGCATATCTATAGATTGATATTTAATGGTATTTTGATTATATATTATAACTTTGATAAGCCTTGCAGATATACTGTAAAGCCCTTATAAAGGATCACAAAAATCAGTCAAAATTTTAAAGATAACTGTTTAACGACGGTTGTCTTTTGTTTATTTTATACAAAATTTCAAACATAAAGGAGAATTAACTATGAAACAAGGAAAATCCATTATTCAATTAGCCCAAGAGCTAGAACGTCAGCGATTTGCCAGAAAAGACTATCTTGCCGATACCCGAAGCTTACATGTCGAAACCGACAGAGGCAAGAGTCAGCTTACAGTTAGTCTCGATGACGCTGTAGAAACGTTTATTCTGAATGAGCTGGCTCATAAGCAATTAGCCGAGCGATTGCAAATTCCGCAGAAATACTATAACAAGATGCGCGTTGAATACCCGGATCTGCTTGACGAAAACATCAATTCCTGGTTTGGTAAAGTACCGGAGAGAAGAATGATCCGTACCCTTGACGGGAGTGTTAGAGCTTTTTTAAGTGATCGCTACCGGAGGCTAGATAACCTGGAACTTGCAGACGCGGTTTTTCCAATCCTAAAAGAAATGAAAACAGCCGAGATCATATCTAGCGAAGTCACTGAAACCCATATGTACATCAAAGTCATAAATAAAAAGCTGAAAGCAGAGGTCACCGTTGGGGATATTGTACAAGCGGGCTTAATCATTTCCAACTCAGAAGTTGGCTTAGGCAGCTTAAAAGTTGAACCACTCATTTTTCGCTTAGTTTGTAAAAATGGTCTTATTGTTAAAGACTATGCCCAAAAACGCTATCACGTTGGGAAACAAATCGAAACCCAAGACAGTGCCTATGAGATTTTTTCTGATGAAACCTTAGCCCAAGACGATAAAGCTTTCTTTATGAAAGTCCAGGACACCGTTCGTGTGGCAATTGACGAAGTGAAGTTTAATCTATCCGTCGAAAAACTACGAGCAACCATGCATGAACCCACCGGAACCGATCCGGTCAAAACAGTCGAAGTTTTAGCCGATCGTTATATCCTTAATCAGAGTGAAAGAGGCAGTGTTTTGCGACACTTTATTATGGGTGCCGATAACAGTCGTTACGGTTTAATCAATGCAGTAACCCGTGCTTCGCAAGATGTCGAAGATTATACGAGAGCCACAGAACTAGAACGGCTGGGCGGTGAACTTTTATCCCTGCCTCTGAACCAAAACCAAATCCTGTTACCGCCTTTTTCTGCAACAGATAAGAAACCGCACAATATTATTCCTTTAGAAATTGCTAAATCAGTCATGTAGGAGGAATACCGTGATTATTCAAACATGTTTCGTCTATTCAGATCTCAAAGCAGAGTTCCATCAATACCAGGATGCTTTTCATATAATCTTGAAAGAATCCAAAGACGATCAGATCAATCTTACATTGAGCTATATGCAAGCTAAGTTACTCGCAGAGTCCCTGCAACAATTTACTAATCAAACTACTTTAACCGAATTAATGAAAGCTGGCAGTCATCTCTTGGGAGGAATGACTGCCAGTTATTTTATGACCACAAAACAGTGAAGAAACGGAGAAGTCTGCTATTCCCACTAATTTGTCAGGACTGATCAGATAGAAGTGACTAGCAACTTCTCAATAAACAAATAAGGTTCAATATGGAGGTATAAACAATGAGAAACATTGCCAGCAAGCTTGTAAGAATCATGGAAGAATGCTGCATAGTCAAAAAAAGCGGAACAAACGATTTTCATCATTATAAATATGCCACATTTGCAGATGTACTGGAAAAAGTCAATGCTGCTTTAGCAAAAAACAAAGTAGCGTCCATTGTACTACCAGAAATTATTGATACGAGCGATGTTATGAGCAGCAAGGGTCATACAGAGCATCAAATCACAGTAAAGGTCGAGATCATGCTCATTGATACCGAAAGTGGCGAAAGTATCTCCCTAGCAGGAATTGGCAGTGGCCAAGATGGCGGAGACAAGGCCGTCATGAAAGCCCAAACAGCAGCAATAAAATATGCCTATTTGCTCAGTCTGGCCATCAGTGCTAATGATGATCCGGAAGCAGACAGCAAGACAGATGAAGTCCGTCTAGCCGAAACAACTATATTGCAGCAACCTCAAAACAATGCCTTGTTATGCAGTGAGTGTCAACGCTCTATTACTAGTGGCATTCTGAATGTTTCGATAAGTAAATTTGGCAGACCTCTTTGTATAAAATGTCAAAAGAAAGTGCAGGGGGCGGCCTAATCCAAGAATCGATATTCTAATATACAAAACCAGCATGATCTATGCCAATATCAGCATTATCCATGCGCCTAAAAATAGATAAATTCATGTCATAATTATAGGTAAATGCACAGCTCGTCCAAGTGGAGAGGATTATCATGTTTACCTTTCAATACAAACAGATCGGTCGAAAAATTGCCTATTATCGCAGACTTAGAAACCTAACTCAGGAAGACCTAGCAAAACGCATCAATATTAGCACCAGTACGCTTAGTAAAATAGAATGTGGACGATACAACAATAGTCTTTCCTTGTCAATGCTTATGACTATTGCTGAAGGTCTTAATATTGAGTTGGTTAAGTTAGTTAATTTTGATGTAAGAGAAAAAACAATAGAGTGGATTACACCATCTAATAGCGATCAAAGTTGACCATGTCCTATTACTTTTATGCACATAAAAATAAATATAATTAGAGGGAGTGTTTTGAAAAGATGAAAAAAACAATCGTAGTACTAATGGCAATTTGGCTGCTGATGTCAGTGAACACGGGATTAGCCATGTCACAAGAGCAATTAGAAAACCAAAGAAACAGAGCAGAGGCCCGGATAAATTCAGTCCCCGAAATCTCTTATGATGATCTTTTAGCAAATTCCGATGCGTACTATGGCAAAGTAGTTAAAGTAAGTGGCGAGTGCTTTTACTTTAAAGACAATGTGGCTCTTCTTGGTGTTGCAAGAGGTAAAATATTTTCTATAAGTATTATGACTTACCGCTTCCGCCCTGACACTACGTATACTGTCGTCGGAAAATTTGCTGGAGTTAATACAACGGACAATGGAGAAAAGTGGTTGGTAATTCTTGAAGAAACACATACACCTTTTATGAGTGAATATGGCCTTTAATGAATTTAGTATCAATTAGCGCAGTACTACTATAGTCAGGAGGTAAGCGGATGAATCATTTAACATCAGGTTCAACAGAAATTGCTTCAATAGTAGAAGTTACCAGGGAAAGTAGTTTTGTTGGTTGTTTATTTAGTTTTAAAGTATTAGTGGACGATCAAGTAATCGGTCAATTAAAAAATGGCGAAAAAAAGCGATTTGAACTATCCTCTGGATTACATGAGATTCAGATAAAGGTAAACTGGAGTCTTTTCTCCAGCCCCAAGGAATCATTTTTATTAAAAGATTTTGTGAAATTTACATGCAAACCCAAGGTTGGGGTTATTGGTTTAGCATTTAAGCTCCCTTTTTATGCTCTTTTTAAAAGAAGTAAGTTTATTAAACTAATGCAGGGATAAAGATATGTTTGATGTGTTATTAATTGTTAAGAAAAAAATTCAATAATGTGATACCAGATTGATTTACGTAGGTATTCGGCTCAACATATTTATCACGTAGTTTGTTAAATATCTAGTATTTTAAAGAAAAGTAGAGGCAGAACATTTCTTTAAAATATCAAGGAATTCACCATTTTTTGAAGTAAATCCAAAAACAATCAACATGTATTAAAGAGCAAGTCATATGATGAGCCAACGACGTGGAAATTATGGATGCTGATGAGAGGCCGGCTCAGAAAATTCCGTCAGAGGATATAGTGGATTTACCGTCGGGTAAAGCAAAGATGGCCAAGGAAAATATGAAGGGGGGACGGAGCAAAAGCAAACTGTTATGTAATTTCAGTGTATAAATTAAGCCTTCTAGCAAAAGCTAGAAGGCTTATTTATTTAACGTTAAAAATCGGTAAGAATATTTATTTTAGTTTTCCATATGAAGATAGCTCAATGAATTTAGATGAATAATAAAGCGGATCGATTTTCCTTTGTATCAACTTATAAAGGTTTTCATTATGTGTAGAGAGTATTACTTGACGATCTAAGGTAGTGGTTATTGTTCGTAGTAGGTCAATGAAAGATAATACATTAATACTGTCCATGTGATTAATGGGATCGTCCATAAAGATCGTATTTAACTGGGATCTTCCAGGATTTAATGCTTGAGCCAAAAAGATACTGAGTGAAAGAATGTCAATTTGTGCTGAACTAAAATATAGTATTGGATGCGTTAATTCTTCATTTGACTTTTCACCATAGATCTCAAGTTCCGGGCGTTCGTTATTAAAGGTAGGTCTAAATTTGACTAACTTTAGATCAGGATGAGGGTCAATTCTACTATATATTTCATTGATTACATCTAAATTAAATGCTTTATTTACCTTGTTTAGTATCAATTCTTGAGTGTTATTCTTTGTAATATTGAGCTTTAATAGAGTTTTTTTGATGGTTGTTAATTCGATTTGCTTTTGGTGCTTTTCTTGCTCTTTCTCAAGTCGCTGATTATTTTTTTTAATATACTCGACTTGCTCAGTTATTTTATCGATAAGATTGATTGAAAGCTCACATTCGTGGACTTTATTGGCTAAGGATAGTGAAAATTCTTCCAAGTTTGCTAAAGTTATGTCGTCTAGTCTTATACCTGATATTTCATAGTATTTTTGTTGATAGTAATTAATCCAGCTTTCTTTTTCTAATTTATTTTGATTCTCTGATGATATGAGATTATTTAATTGATCAATCGGATACTTTTCTAGATCTTTTTTGAATACTAGAATAAGATTTTTAAGCTTAGTGCACTCACCAACTAAATCTACTTGTGTTTTTTTCATGTTATCTAATCTGCTTGAAATAATGGCAGGATCAAATTGAATCTGTAATTCTTCAAGTAGATGCTTAATTGTTAGATACTCAGGATTAGCCTCAATCTTATCAAGCGTTATTTTATTTGAGGAAATAATCTCTGAGTAGTTTTTTGATTCTTCAGTTTTTATGTTTATGTCGATTTCTAGCTGTTTCATAATATCTAAAAACTGAGCCTTTTTAGTTAAAACACTATGTATACGTGCAGTTATTAATTCTTTTATTTGGTCAATTGATTTTTGATTTATTTCTTCAATTTCTACGCTTAACATAGAGAAATTATTTTTTAAAGTTTCAAGATCATTAGACCAAGAAAAATTTATATTTATTATTTTATGCTTTTTGTGCTCAGTCTTAGCATTTTTTAGTTGTAATTTTTCAAGAATTTCCTCGTGCTTTCTAGTGGCTTCCTTCAAAAGTTCCCTGATTTTTTCATAGTATATTGAAAGTTCCTCTGTAAGATTATTAATATCAATCTTTACGATATCGATTTCCTTTGATTTTAAATCTAGACTTAGAAAGTCAGGAATACTTCGATTAACTTTGTCTATCAATTGCTCAAAGTTACTATATTCTGCATGACATAAGGGACAAGTCGAACATTTAACTTTTTCAATAAAAACTTTGCCAGATTTTATAATATTATTAAGATCACTACCTAATTGACCATAATCATTAAAATTTTTCTGGAGATTTTTTAGTTGATCGTTCTTTGCTAAAATAATGTCTTTATGACTATTTACCTGATTTATTAATTCAGGAAAAAGCTTTTGAAGTATCTCATCTAACGAATAGTCATCCTGATTTTTATTTAGGATACTTTTGTAATTTCTTATAGTCCTTTGAAGCCTGTATATCTTTTCATCTCTTAATTGCAGTAGTTTATTATATTTTTTAACTTTTATTTCATTAGTAGTTAGGTTTTCTGTGATATATAAGTGTTTTTTTATCTGTTCGTAGATCGACTCTTTATTCTTTTCTAGAATTTCAAGATCTTGATCTAGGTTCTTGATTTTTTTATCAGTAATGGTTTGCTCTGCTGTTTTTGCCTGAATGTCTTTTGATAGTTCAGATATTTTGACTGTAAGATTAGCATTTTCATTTTTGATGATATTGATCTGTCGTAGAGATTCTGCATAAAGAGTTTGATTTTCTACTAAGGTCGCATAATGATTAATATCTTTTTCAATTTTATCTAATAGGTTGTTTTTTTGAAGTAACAAAGTCTCATTAGCCGTAATGCTAATTTGTTTTTGCTGTAGCTCGGTTAGTTTTTTATGCTTATTTAGGTTGTTTTTATATTCGACTAAATTCAACCTATAAGTCGGATAGTTTTCTTTGAGATACTCAATACTTCCGTTGTTAGCAAGGTGATCGCGTAATCGCTGGTTAACTTGTGCCCTATTATTAAGACAATCATTAATAAATGAGTCTAATGCAAGAGTAGTAGGATTTTTTTCTACGGGTAGCAACTTTACTCCTAAATCACTTAGTTGATTTATAAAAGTTACTATGTCAATTTTAGGCGTGGATAATTTAGCTATATCATTATCTAGAACTATTAGCTGTTCTTCGATAGTAGCCTTATATGTATCTGCTTCCCTATTTAAAGACTGTAGTGCTTTATATATTTCAGTATCGCTAGTGTAATCCCAAAATTTTGATAAGGTATTATATCTTTCGTGCGGAAGTGAAAAAAGTAAGAAAGCGTCTATTTTATCATGAGAAAGAATATTAGTGTCTGAAATGTTTGTTCCCGATATTTCTTCTAAGTATTTAGAAGTGGAGCGTATCAAGTCGCCGGCGCAATAATCAGTCTTACGCCGAGCATCTAATTGTTTAGTTCTTAGCTCGATGCTCTCTCCCCATTCATCTGAAATTTTTACTCTACCAGAAGCACAAGAAGTATCTTTGTTTTTTAATATATATCCTTTTTCGTTGTCAGCTGTTGTTTTTATGACACGGTTACCCTGAATTCTATTTATCTTTCCAGTTAAACTCCATTCTACAGCGTCATATAATGAAGTCTTTCCGAACCCATTCGGTGCATAAAGGACTACGAGATTTGCTAATTTTCCTGAAGATGTAGTAAAATCAAAAATTTGCTTTTCTTTATAAGCCCTAAATGACTCTAGCTCAATTGATTTGATTTTTGTACTCATTTAGCACCTCTATATACTTTTCTAATCTATCTTTAGGCTTTAAGTCATCTATTTTTAATACTTTCAATAGATCATGATCTTGCTCTTGCAATAGTAGCTCTACACTAGTATTTAAAAGCGCATGATCATCTTTAAATTCACAATTAAGTGAGAATAGCTTTTTATCTATTATAACAGGGATAAGATCTGGTTCATCTATTCGATCAAAAATGAGCTTTCTAGTTGAGTATTTATCTTGTTCAATCATATATTTAATATCTTTATTTATCTCTTCTGCAACAAAAAAAGAGATATAAATATTCCACCTTTCAATATCCTTCTTTAAAGAACTTTGAAAATGTACAGCAATAATATTGTTAATGAAGTCCCAAGTTTCTAGTAGAATTTTTTCGGTTGTCAAGTGCAGTGAGAAGACATAAATATCAAAATCATTTTGGGGAATAATCCAGCATCTTAATTTTAAGTCGGCCAAATCCTTATTTTCTATACACAGATTATCGATAATTGTATGGTTTTCAACTAACTTCATGGAACACCTCTCTAATAAACTCTCGTAATTCATTTTCTAGTTCCTTGGATGCACTAGTACATTTACAATTACCAAATTTTCGGGTAAAGTACTCTAGGTTTAAGATAGTGATGTCTTTTGAACAATTAGGCTGATCAATATATATTCCTTTCGAATACAGGCTATTATTATCGATCGTCTTTAAAACGCCACGTACTTTATTGCGATCTAAGTATAACGTTTGTCCTGGGCTACCTTGGTGTTTTAAAATTACACAGTCGTTTTCTTGTATATCCTCGTTAGGTAATCTAAGGAAAATATGTCTAACGACTTCTTCAAGATGTTTAATCTTTTTTGAATAGTATAAGTGTAAACGTGAATGATTTATATCCTCAGTATTACCTTGATGTATATGTAAATAAGTGAGTAGTGTGATCCAACCCATCCACAATTCAGGTTCTAATGGGGCTCTGTGATCGTAAGGTAAAAACACTTTTTCCCGTAACTCTTCGTAAATTTTAGAGGGTGTTATATCATTAACACCTGAAGCTGCTGAACTAAGAACTGATCCTATGTGAAGGTCATGATGTTCGAATGCTGACGTTATATAATCATCAAAGCTGCACAAACATCGAGGGATCAATAATGGTAGATTTTCATCAACTAATATTTCGTTATAGCTGTGTGCTTTGATCCCTATAAGGGACCCATAGACTCCATCTTCACCCTTAAGCCTAGATAAAGTACCAATTAGTACTAATTCTTCAGCTTCCTCAATAAATATACCAGCTCCTGACAAGCCAACAACGTTATCTAATTCGGTCTTGAAAGATGTGGCCAGATTGACATCTGACGTGAATTCAAATTCCTTATTAGAGTCAAAAAGTAGGTTGCCAGGGATCTTTTGTTCTTGCCTACCTTCGCTACGTAAACAAACGGGATAACCAAAACAGTTTAGTTTATGGTTTTCTTTGGGGGTAGAACAGTATATGTAAGGTAAATCTCCGATGAAATGTACGAGTACTATGGCAATATCTAAGACTGGGTGTAAAATAAAACGTATAACAGGGATTGTTCCCTGAGTATAATAATCATTTGTAATTACTATACTCTCAGGTGTTAATTCGGAGGCATATTCGTTGTTCTTTCCTATAAGGCAATGTTTAGCAGTCAACACGTATGTGAAATCTGTAGTTGCTGGTTGAAATAGGCATCCACTGCCTTCTTCAGAGAAGCATGTAATTTTAACTGCTAATCTCTGATATTTCTGATATCTATTCACATTAGCCCTCCATATTAATAGTATATTTAAGTTCGTGAAGGTATTTACAAGAAAAACTGTATTCTATTTTTTCTGCCGCTGTGAAGATATTGTTAAGAGGATAGTTAAAGAATAGTTCAGTATCTTTCTGATTAGCAACAATTTTTGCCAAACACTCTTTATTAGGTAGACCATGATTAGAGCCGTTGGTGCTTATAATATATTTTTTACAATCAATTAGCTCCAACAACTCAAAACTTGTATTATTCTTACTGGCATGATGAGATACTTTAAATAAATCTACATATAGCTTATTATCTTTTGAATAGCCTAAATTGCGTAGTGATTCTTCTATTTTTAATGGAATTGCATCTCCGAGAAGTAGTAACCTTTTACTGCCAATATTAAGAATAAAGGCAATACTACTTGAGTTGCAAATGGAAGGATCTCGTGGGATAGTTTTACGTTCTAGCAATTCTTTGATAGAGTAATTATAGTCAGTAGCATGTCCTGAAACTTGACCTGTCTTTTTAGTACGTACGGGCCAATTAGTATGTAAATCACTTAAGGATTGCTCATCAGGTGAAAGAACGGTTATTGAAAAATTATCAAATTGGTGAGGTTCCTTTGAAAAGCGTATGATCTTTTGTTCCCATATATTATGGCTTCTCAGTAGCTGTTCTAATGTTTCTGCTTGTTTAAAGCTTACTTGCGCTCCATTGGTAGGGGTTACAAGAATTTCTCGTTCTGGACTCAAACCTTTTTGAAAATGATCCGAAATTATACTGCCGGAATTAAACCAAACTTCTTTTATAATCTTTTTATCAATATCCTTATCTTTGATCAATTGTATTAGTCCTAGAATATGATCCTCATCGATATGTGTTAACACTAAAAGATCTATATATTCCTTATTGGTAGCTATATTCATGACCTGTTGCTTGAGGGTTTTATAGTTGGCTACAATGCCTCCATCAATCAATATATTAGTAGCATACTTTTCGGTTTTTTCGTGAATTAGAATACTGTCGCCATGGTAGGCAGGTAAAATTTTTACTTCAATCATTTTTTCTCCTATAATAATATCTTTTTTACATTTATTTCTTTTTTTTTGACTAAATCCTGCACTTTTTTGTAATTTTTGTAATATTAATTGGTAGTGAAAAAATTATAGTCATACTAGAATTTTGTAAACATAGTGACTAGAATAATAGCTAAAGCATAACAAAAGTTCTTTCATAGATAAAAAATAGACCTATCTCATACTGAGATAAGTCATATGATGTTACATATCAGGGTGTATTTTAAAAATTGGTTTTGCAAAGATTAAGTGAATCAAAAAACTGCTTATCCACTGCTTATTTTAAGATTAATGTTCGAAAAACAAGAGAAATAAGTTAAAATATCAGCAAAACACATATTGATTTCTTTGTGCAGAAGGTGGCATGAAGCATTGTGATATAAGGGGTATCATGAAGACTAAGAAGTAGAAGAAAATCACAGAATTCGCCCTCCGGAACCGGGTGCGCAGGTTCGATTCCTGCCGGGCGCACCATAAGAAATTCAAGCCTTCTCATTAAGTTGAGAAGGCTTTTTGTTTTAAATGGGGAACAAACTGGGGAACAATATGTGCAAAAACCATATCTTTTTAATGTTTTTATAGGTGTTAATGCAAAACTGCATTATCTTCTGATTGCTCAATAACTTGTTTAATTATCGGTTCAATTGGTTCATTTTCTTTTTTGCCTTGAGCCTGAATAATAATTTCATCTAGGCTGGCAGCAATGGCAACATCCTTTTGCGGTAATGCATGTCCATATATATCAGTCGTAGTGCTTACCTGGGTATGTCGCGCCCGTTCTGATACCGCCTTTAAGTCAAAGCCACGATCAAGAGCATAAGGTGACAGACATGTGTCTGAAACTGTGCACGCTTACTATGGGCAGATTGTGATCTGTTAAGAAGTCTTTAAGCCAGTGGCTAACAGTTGATGGAAACACCGCCTTTCCTTCAACAGTGGTAAACAGTAAATCATTATCCCATGTGCCGCCGCTTAATCCTTGCAATAGTTCTTGCTCAGTTTTATGTTGCTGCAGTATAGGTATTACTGATGGTGATATTGATACGTTACTATTTGACTTGTCTGTCTTAGGATCTTTATAGATAATGCCTTTACCCTTGACCACAAGAGCGGACTGGTTGACCCGTAGGCGCATTTTGTCAGTGTCTAGAAACAACAGCAGCTATTGAATCAGCTCAAAGAACAACTGGCGCAATCAGAGACATTGCAGAATCTATCCAGTCAGGATTGGCTAATGCTCAAACAACAGTTGACCGAGGCACAGAGAAAAGCAATGCTGTTAGAGAATCAATTGTTAGCGCTAGAACAACAGTTGCAGAGTGCGAAACAATCGTCATTGATAGCAGAGCAAATCAATCTTTGACCGAATTGACCAAAGCAATCAAAAAGGAACGATCAGCAGCCAAGCAAAGGGAGTTAGTCCTTAAGGTTTTAGCTATTGGTGCAACAATATACGCGGCGAGTAAATAATAAACATTAAAATATAAGCCCTCTACCAATTCCCAAATATCAGGAATATGGTTCGGGGCTTTTTTGCTTTTGCGTTTTTTGATTTAAGAACTTTATGATACAATTACATTAAAATCAATATTTATTCACAATTAAAGGGGTCTTAACATGAAAAAATTTATTGTAGGTTTACTAACCGATCAACAAAAGCAAACGATAAAGCGTTTTTATTTTTATATAATGAATCGAATTCGTGGAAGTAACTTTCTTATTAATGGTGCTAATAATGACATTGTAACTAATAATAGTTTCCTGAAGAAAACTAAAATAGAAATAGTAGGTAATAACAATTTTATAATTATTAAAAATAATGTCAGATTAGAATATGCAAAAATTAGGTTGATTGGCAATAATCAATGTTTGGAAATTGGCGATAATTGTAGTTTGATAGGACAAAAAAATTCAATCGAACTAATCAGCCTGGAAGGTAACAATTGTAAAATAATAATTGGTGAAAATACCACCATTGAACATGGGGCAAGGATTGCTGCGATAGAAGATAATTCTAAAATAATTATCGGTAATGATTGTATGTTTTCTATTGATATAGGAATGAGAACAACAGATTTTCACTCTATAATTGATCTTGAAACCGGTAAAAGATCTAATCCCGCCAGGGATATTATTATTGGTAATCATGTTTGGCTGGGTATGCATGTTAATGTTCTCAAAGGAGTTTATATAGCTGATGATTCGGTTGTTGGTGTTCGATCTTTGGTCGCATGTGATGTTTCTGGAAAATGTATTGTAGCCGGAATACCGGCAAGAGTTGTTAAAAATAATACTACTTGGAAAAGAGAACTTGTCTAATCAATATTTATAAATATTGCCTGCGGCATATTTATAATTTGTTTAAGCGTATTAATTTAGGAAGTCTTCTATTTTTGCTGTCCCTTATTTCGTACCTTACCGAGTGATTTATGGGACAAAAAGTAGATAAAACTGGATAAAGAAAATCATATTTATAATATCGTAAAAGTCAGCGCACTAGTTGATATTACTGATAAATAAGGCAGTATTCACACTCTTAATTATGGTAAATTTGGCGAAAATATCAGAATGGAATTCAGGCGGTCAGCGGTTATGTTTTAATGAATTTTTAATGGGTAACAGTTGGGTAACAATATTTTGCAACTTTCAAATCTTAATAAATCCACATAAAGTATTTCAATCTATATATAATCAAGTAAATGCAAATGGTGAATCCAATAAAATCCTATCAAATACGCACAAATAACAGACAACGTGGTCTCCGGAACCGGGTGCGCAGGTTCGATTCCTGCCGGGAGCACCATAAGAAATTCAAGCCTTCTAGCGATTTTGCTAGAAGGCTTTTTTGCTGTGTGCAAAGGAGGAGGCGATGATCGAGTCAGTGGTCGGTATAGGCGAAACAGTATTGTCAACTGAACAAGAACATTGACGTACTAACCCAGCAGAAAGGATGCTCTTCTTTTTCAAACTGCAATCGCCAGGCTTTTATCTATTGACATTCTTTTTTTTCATCTTTATACTATTAATTAGCCAGGGAAACTAATTTAAAGGGATTTTGCTATGGAAAAACATACGATTACAGCTCCTCCTAACACAAGAGCGCAGTTAGGAGAAGTGTTGCTGCAGATATCTGATGAGGTTTTAGATGCTATAAATAATGCACTAAAAGAATATCATATTTCCGAAAGCAAATTTGCTTTACTCTTGTTACTATTCCGTACAAGCACGGACCAACCATTGCAGCCTTCGGAAATTGCTAATGTGCTTGGAATACGACGGGCATCTGTGACCAAGCAATTAATTTGGTTGGAAGAACATCAATTGATTATAAGAACCGTATGTCCTGAAGATCAAAGAATGGTCAATGTTACAATCACTGATGAAGGTTACCGGCTTCTCGATCTTGTTCTACCGCATTATTGGCAGGCCTGCGCTAAGCTTACAAAAAAATTAACAGATGAAGACACCGTTCGTTTGCTTGATTTGCTAATAAAAATCGATCTATAAATATAAAAAGTGTACTCGATTTTTATTTTTTGACATTTAATTAGCCTGGCTAACTTTTTAATGATAAAGGAGCTGATATGTTTTTTACTATAATCTTACTTTTTCCTCCGATGATTAGCCTGGCTAATTATCTATCGCATTGGATTGTCACTTTAATTCATTTTTTGAAAGGATGACGTTATGAAACTCTCTACCCAAACTATAAGAATAATTGCAGCTGTCTTGATTATCGTCTTAGGGGCCAGCACTTACTACTATTTCCATATAAGCGACATCTCTACTGACAGCGCAACTATTGATGGGCATACAGTGATCGTAAGTCCGAAGGTACAAGGATATATAAAAAATTTATATATTAAAGATAATCAACTTGTTAAAGCTGGTGATGTGCTGCTAGAAATCGATCCTACCGATTACCGGATACGGCGTGATCGTGCTAAGGCAGCTCTAGCTGCGGCCAAGGCGGCACTAGCTGTGGCTGTTCATAATAGCGAAACAACCGCGGTTTCTGCTCCCGCCAATGAAGATGCTGTTTCAGCTCAAGTTGCTTCGGCAGTCGCGATTTGGGAAAAATCAGCAAGTGATAGGCAACGGATGGAAGATTTATTTAAATCGGGGGCTTGCTCGGAGCAGCAGCTTGATCAGGCTATCGCGGCAGAAAAATCCGATCGTGCTGCATTAGAAAAAATAAGAGCTAATCTCAAATCAGCCTCTACCACCACAACTGTTATAGCTGCTGCACAAAATACCATCGAACAATTACAAGCACAAGTTAGTCAGAGCGAGGCGGATCTTGCTCAAGCGGAAAGCGATTTATTAAATACGAAAATCATTGCACCTATGGATGGCCGTATTATTAAGTACAATATTGAATCAGGCAACTTTGTACAGACAGGCCAACAATTAGCCTCGCTTGTTGGTACTGACATATGGGTGGTAGCCAATTTTAAAGAAACTCAGTTAGAACATATGAAACCTGGGCAACCAGTGGATATCCGTATTGATGCATATCCGAATGTAGTTTTACATGGAAAAATAGATAGCTTTCAGTCTGGCACAGGCGCTCACTTCTCACTCTTTCCCGCTGAAAATGCAACAGGAAACTTTGTTAAAATCGTACAGCGTGTACCTGTTAAAATTTTATTTGATACCTCGCCAGATGATCGGCTTCATCTCGGATTAGGTATGTCAGTGGTTCCCACTGTACATATAGAAAATATGGGCGCAAAATGATGGAAGCTGCTTCTTCTGTAAAGGTAAATCCCTATTTAGTATCTATTATTGTTAGTCTAGCCGCTTTTATTGAATTGCTTGATACAACGATTGCCAATGTTGCCCTTTCACATATGGCTGGTTCACTAGGGGCTGGATCAGAAGAAAGTACGTGGGTTTTAACCGCGTATATTATATCTAATGCAATCATCATGCCAATTTCAGGCTGGTTATCAGGCGTTATGGGACGTAAAAACTTTTTTATGCTTTGTATTGGAGGCTTTGTTTTTACTTCTTTTATGTGCGGTGTTGCCACTTCATTGCCCATGCTGGTCATATTTCGCCTATTGCAAGGATTAGCTGGAGGAGGACTGCAGCCTGTTCAGCAAGCCATTATCAGAGATAGTTTTCCGCCAGAAAAGCTAGGAATAGCCTTCGGCATTACCGGCATATCGATGGTTTTGGCTCCGATAATCGGACCAACTTTAGGCGGATTTATCACTGATCATTATAGCTGGCGTTGGATTTTTTTAATCAATGTACCCATTGGAATGGTAACGCTATTTTTAGTAAAGGTCTTTGTTCAAGAACCTGAAAATACGAAAAGAATCAAAAACACGATAGATTACATTGGACTAGGACTCATCGCGATAGGACTAGGAGCGCTGCAAATTGTGCTGGATAAAGGCCAGCAAGAAGATTGGTTTGATAGTACTTTTATCATAAGTTTATCCTGTATCTCCTTGATAAGCCTTATTTTGGCTATTTATTGGCTCTTGCATCAAAAGGATCCAATAGTCGACTTGAAACTGCTTGCAATCCCGAGCTTTAGTCTGCCTGGAATTATACTTTTCTTTGTTGGATTTACCTTATGGAGTGCCACATCATTACTTCCGATGATGGTGCAAGAGAATTTTGGTTATAATGCTACTTTAGCGGGTCTTGTTCTTTCCCCAAGTGCTATTTTTCCGCTTTTTATGATGCCATTTGTCGGGAAGTTGGTAAATTTGGTTGAGTCCCGCTATCTCATTGCGTTAGGGCTGTTTATTAATGCCATTGGAACGTGGTTAATGAGCCTAGTCACACCTCAGACTGATTACACTACCTTTGCTATTGCGCGGTGTTTTCAAACTGCAGGCCTGCCTTTGCTGTTTGTCCCCGCAACTACGTTGGCCTTCTCTAAAATTCCAAGAGAAAAAAGCAGCAATGCTTCTGCAATTGTGTCCCTATTACGCAATCTAGGTGGCAGTATCGGAATTTCATTTGCTACAAGCATCCTGATGTATAATCGGCAAATGGAGCAGTCGAATTTGGTACAACATCTGTCGGCATCCTCTCCTGGCTATAGTAGTTCCCTTTCAACATATATACAGAGCATACAAAATTTAGGCATCCCGGCAGCTGAAGCATCCTCTAAAGCTATGGGACAAATATATCAACAACTTCTTCACCAAGCCAGCATTCTTGCTTATCGGGATACATTTAATTTTGTTGCTGCTATTTTATTTGTTTTGAGTGTCACTGCTCTTTTCTTGCCTAGTAAAAAACCAGTACGCCAAAAATAATCAGGAGGCTGCCTAATCACATGCAAAACAAGCTCATTGCGCAAGGCTTTGAATATTACTGGAATGGTGCGGTAAATCACTTCACAAAAACTGAGGCAACAATCTATCAAGCAATGATTACTATTGAAGAAAATTACACCGTTACTTTAAAGCTGGATGATGGCGGTGTAATTCTTTGGATACATTGTAAATGTTCTTGTTCCCATAGTCCCTATTGCAAACATATAGCGGCCGCATATGTTGCACTGCAGCTTCAAAATAGCTCAACACCAAAGGCGGGATTAGGGATTGATTGAAAACCAGTAGAATAGATATATTTAAAAACTTGATACGGAGGAACAGGGATTTGGAATTTGAAAAGGTTAGCGCCTATATTGAAAGCTTATATCAAAAAAGAAAACTAACGCAAAAACAATATACTGAGGATACAGAGTTGAAGGATTTTGGACCGGTTGTGGATGATGACGTTGCCAGAATGCTGCAAGTTCTAATAACAATGGCCAAACCGCGAAGAATTCTTGAGATCGGTACAAGTATTGGCTTCTCAACTGTTTCGATGGCAAACGTGATTAGGCCTTATGGCGGTACAATCGTGACAATTGAAATGGACGCGGAAGTGGCGAAACAAGCGGCTAAAAATTTTGAACGTGAAGGAGTAAAAGAACAAATTGAACTTAAAATTGGTGAGGCGCGCGCAATAATCTCAGGTATGAGCGAAAAGTTTGATCTTATTTTCCAGGATGTCGGTGATAAAAAGCTGTATGGCGAAATGATTGCGGACTATATTAGGCTGCTTAAGCCAGGAGGATTATTAGTTGCCGAGGATACACTCTTTCCTGTATTTGATTTTGGTTCTGAGTATGGCGATTTGACCCAAATGTGTGAGTCGTTAGATACATTCAATAAAAAAATTGCGGATTGTCCGCAATTCGAGAGTACTTTGCTGCCAATCGGGGATGGTTTGACGGTAGCGGTAAAAAAGCAATTCAAATATGAGATCGAAGTTATCTAAGAATGTCAGGAAATCTTGCAGATTAACCTTATCTAATATGAATGAAACTATACAGTGATATCAAGCCTTCCAGGGGGTGTTACATTGGAAGGCTTTTTGCTATTTTAGACTAAGCAAAACAGTTGAGCGTAAAGTAGTGATTGAGGATTATCTTCTGAGGATATAGATTATAATACCTATTAGTAAAACAAAAGGAATAAAAATATTTAGAACTAAGATAGCTGTGTTTAGCATATCTGGTTGTGATTCAACTGTAGAACTATATTTATCTAATGTGGATATTTTTTTTACAATGAAAAAAGAGAGACCAAATAATATGAAAAGGACTGAATGTATTAATGTTAGTTTAAATCCACCTATGAATATTAGTGTTGGATTAGGTAGGGAATCTATTAATTTTATAAACATGCCTCCCGATCCTGTTCCTGCCATTAAGATCACCTCAAATATTGATCTTCGATAGTAATTATTGGTTTCCTTTTTATGGGATAATTTATTAGCGGAAATGTCATAATTGAGGAGTTAAGTGGAGTAATCCCACATTTAGCAGGACCTAAAGAATAATAAATAGAAGAGTAAACATGAAAAGCTATCATGCTTTGTGTTTTTAACATAATTTTATTTTATAAAGCAACTGGAGTGACACACATGCTGTATTTTTTGAAATTTGTATATAGTACTTTTTTATTGCCGCCAGGTATCTTTATTGTGATATTGGCGGGTTACTGCATCCGTCAATCTTGGAAGCAGCAGCGAGTTCCCAAATTGCTGCTTAGTATTACGGCTGTGTTTTACTTGTTGAGCACATCTTTGGTGGGAGATGGAATGATAAGAACGCTGGAAGAACGGTATAATCCCCCGACTCTACTTCAGGGGGATGTAATTGTTATGCTAGGGGGCGGTGCACTGCCAGATGTAACCGGCGTCCATGGGGTGGGGCAATTATCGGGCTCGGCTGCAAATCGGCTGCTGACAACGGCACAGTTATATCATGTTTTACAGGTGCCAATTCTAGTGTCTGGAGGCCAAGTTTATCAGACCAGTGGGGGTGAGGCTGAGATTGCTAAAGCGATTTTGGTCAGCCTGGGCGTTCCTGCAGGAAAAGTTATCGTTGAAAATCGGAGCCACAATACAACTGAAAACGCCATTTATAGCAAACAACTCATGGAATTGAACGCTTTGCACAAACCTATATTAGTGACATCGGCCTTTCATATGGAAAGAGCAGTACGGCAATTTAACAAGACTGGCACGCAGGTACTGCCATATCCAACCGATTATCAGGCCAAGCGGATTACTGAAGTTGAGCTTGCGGCCCAATTGTATCCAAGTGCAGCAGCTATTCAAAATGTAAGTCTGGCTATTAAGGAATATGTCGGTATTCTGGTTAGCCGGTGGTATTAGACTTTGGGCGCCTTTGGGGCGCTTTTTTCATCTCTGGCAAAACATGCATTGATGGCTGCGAGGCGGCAGTAAATTTGTTCATAGGCATCCATGATAAAATCAATGGTTTCAGGGCGGAGCAGGTTGCTTGTCTGGAAACTGCTGGCGTTTAGTAAGTTGATTAAAATATTTTGACTTACCTGCAGCTGAATGATGGTCAGGTCGGTTAGTAACGCCGGATCGGTCAGTTGCCTATTCTCCATATCTATTCCTCCTGTCAAAGCCCAATGGCTTTTCTTACCTATTTATATGAAGCAAATGTTATTTAATTCTTTAAATCTCCCGAAATAGGGTTGCTTTTGCTGGATGGGGAAGAGATTTGGGGTATTGGGTAGTTTTGACAAATACCCCAAAGACAAGTAAAATGAATGAGGCGTTACGTGGTGCAAGGATTTATTAGCTGCTTCACGATATATACAATGAGGGTGATTAAGCTATGGTGACTGTGCATGAAAAAGTACGGTTTGTAGAAACTGATGCAATGGGCGTTGTTCATCATTCTAACTATTTTCGCTGGTTTGAAATGGGCAGGGTTGAGTTTTTAAGACAGGCTGGAATTTCATTAAATGAATTAATTGCTGAAGGAATTCTGTTTCCAATTACTAATGTGGAGTGTAAATATCGTGCTTCAGCAAAATTTGACGATCATATTCTGATTGAAACACAGCCTGCTGAATTAACAGCGGTAAAAATGATTTTTCATTATAAAATTATGCGTGAAGCTGATGGTTTATTGTTAGCAACTGGGCAAACTCAAAATGTATTCACTAATATGCAAGGGAAAATCATCAAACTGCCGTCGGACTATGTGAATAAGTTGAAAGCTGTGAGTAGTTAGCACCGGTTTTTTGTTGCAGCAGTACGGATATAAATTAGGGATAATGGCAAGATTCTAGTTATTGAATATAATGTATCACTGCAAGAGAAAATAACGGTTACAAGGGGGTGGCGCACATGGGAAATAATGCGCCAATCGGCATATTTGACTCAGGAATCGGTGGTCTTACCGTGGTTAAGGAAGTCCAGCGTTTAATGCCTCAGGAGCATATTATTTATTTTGGCGATACTGCACGGGCGCCCTATGGTTCACGTTCACCTGAGCAGATTGTTGAGTTTATGCATCAGATATTAAGCTTTTTCCAGTCTCAGAATGTTAAGATGGCAATTTATGCGTGTAATACCATGACGGCTCTAGGCTTAGAGCAAGCGCGGTCTCAATATCCGTTTACGCTTACTGGTATGAGCACAGGGGTAGAGCAGGCGCTTCATGTCAGCAGCAAACACAATATTGGTGTTATTGCTACTCAGGCGACCATTACCAGCGGCTCACACAGTAAGGCCATCAAAGCTACTGAGGCTAGAGCGACGATTTATCCGCAGGCTTGTCCAAAGCTTGTCCCTTTAATTGAGCATGAGGTTATCGAAGGGGCACAGATTGATGAGGCTGTTGCTGAATATTTGCTGCCAATGAAGGGCATTGATACTTTAATATTAGGCTGTACGCATTATCCGTTTATTGACAGGAGCATTCGTAATGTTGTCGGACAGGATGTGCAGATTGTCGATCCGGCTAAGGATACAGCAAATGCTGCTTATGAGATACTTAGTAAAGCGGATGAGCTGGCAGACAAGAGTCAACAAGGTCGTATCAAGCTTTGTTTTTCAACCGGCTTAGACCGGGCGAGACGGATGGCAAGTTTGGTCATGGATATTACCAGCGTGGAATTTGAATTGGTAAATTTAGAAGTACGCTGTTAGATTCTAGTAGTTAGCGGGAAATTTTGGTATAATAGGGTTGTTTGGATTTTTGGTAGATATGGAGGCGTAGCTGTGGAGTTTCTAATTGGTTTATTGGTTGTAGCGGGATTGATAGCACTGGCTATTTGGCTGTATATCGCCAACCAGGGCGATGCTGAGTTTGATTTTCAAGTCAATCAGGCTACTGCATTTGAAGTGGCTGAGTGCAGTGAGAATGCAATTACTGTAAATTGTAAAGTTCCTTTTATCAATAAAGGACCACAAGATGGCACAATTATGGATTGTTATACAAGGCATTTACTGCCTTATGAACAATATGACGGTGTTGAAGTTTATTCGCGGTTGGAGCTGGAGTCGGCTCCGCGGTCTGACGGGTATTTTGAAGCTGTTATTGTACCCAAGCAAACTGGACAGACTATCGTGATTACAGTCAAATTAACTGCCAGAAATGGTAACATCAAACAAGCGCTCGAGCAAATGGTGGACATGCCTATCGATATTGTGTATCAAGTTGTCGCTCGCAGTGACTGGTATATTACTAAAACACGCCTAGTTATGAAAGCTGCTGATATTGTTCGGGCTGCAGGCAAAGTAACTGGTACGCGATAGGAGGATTTATATGGCTGAATTGGAATTGGTGCCGGTACGAACTCGGATTTTGACGAATCAAGATAATATTGTAGATATTATTGAAAAATATGCGAAAGCAGATGTCGGCCCGGATGATGTCATATCGGTTGCCGAAAGTGTTGTTGCGATTACTCAGGGGCGGATTACCAGACCTGAGGAACTTAAGCCAGGTTTATTAGCCAGAGTCATGTGCCGGTTTGTGCCGCAAAAAGGCAGTTTATCCAGTGCTTATGGCATGCAGGCTGCCATGAACATGGAGGGAGAATGGCGTTTCTTTTTTGCTATGGTCTTAGGTATGCTGGCTAAGCTTATCGGTAAAAACGGCGTTTTTTATGAATTGGCAGGAGAGCAGGCCGCACTGATTGACGATGTAACGGGAACCATGCCTCCTTTTGATAAGCATATTGTTTTTGGTCCATTGGATCCGGTAGGTGTAGCCGAACAAATTAAGCAGCGTCTCGGGTGTTATGGGGCAACTGTTGCTGATGTCAATGATTTGAAGCGGTCAAGAATTGTGGGAACTTCGGAAGGCCTTGACCCCAAACTTCTCGCACAAATTCTCATTGATAACCCGTTTGGCAATGCTTCTCAGAAAACCCCGATTGTTATTATAAAAAATTATGCTCAAGTACAAGCAAAAGCACTGGGTTAAATGTACCAGAAGAGGATAGAATAACACTATCCTCTTTAACTATTTACAGTGTGGTTTTGTAGGAGGAATTTGAAGATGTCGCGGATAGGCATTACAACAACAGTGCCGATTGAAATTATTCTGGCTTCCGGGCAAGTGCCGGTAGACCTTAATAATATTTTTATAACTGATAAAGAAGCCTCTAAATTAGTAGAGGCGGCTGAGGATGCCGGATATCCCCGCAATATTTGTGGCTGGATTAAGGGCTTGTACTCCACTGTAGTCAACTCTAACGATATTGATAAAGTCATCGCCGTTACTCAGGGCGATTGCAGCAATACGCATGCATTAATGGAAACACTTGAGCTGGCTGGTGTTCAAACGCTGCCATTCGCTTATCCATTTGACCGGGATTACGATTTGCTGAAATTGCAAATGGATAAGCTGATTGCTGCCTTGGGAACAGACTGGGAAGCTGTTGGGAAGGTGACAAACAGACTCAAAAGTCTGCGCCAAAAAGTGGCTGAGATTGATCGGCTCACTTGGCAGGAAAATACGGTTAGTGGTTTTGATAATCATCTGTTTCAAGTAAGCTGCAGTGACTTTGATGGTGATGCTGATAGCTTTGAGCAGCGTGTGGATGAATTTTTAGCTAAGACCCAAGCCGCGGCAGAGTTTAACGAGAATATTCGTTTAGGCTTTATTGGTGTTCCGCCAATTTTTACTGATCTCTATACCTATTTTGAGCAAATGGGGGCACGGGTGGTCTTTAATGAAGTTCAGCGGCAGTTTGCAATGCCGAATGTGGTTGAAGATTTAGTTGAACAATACCGCCTCTATACCTATCCCTATGGTGTGTTTGGCCGAATACAGGATATTCAAGCTGAGATTGAAAAGCGTAATATTGATGGAATTATTCATTATGTACAAAGTTTTTGCTTTAGACAAATTGAAGATATGATCTTCCGCGAGAAACTGGATGTGCCAATCTTGACTATTGAAGGTGATAAACCGGGGCGAGTGGATGCCAGAACTAAGCTGCGGATTGACAGCTTTTTAGAAATGCTGAAGTGAGGTGAACGGCTTGCTGTGTGGGATTGATTTAGGGAGTCGCAGTGTCAAGCTGGTGATCACTGACACTGCAGGGAAGATTGAATTTACAAATGTTTTTGAAACAGTCCGGTTTTATCGTGAGTATGGAAAGCGTCACCAGGACGGTCTTGTTGTTGATTTTGAGGCTCTTGGAGTTGGACAAATTAGCGAGGTCATTGCTACAGGCTATGGCCGCAATACCATTGATATTGTTGGGGCGACGGTGATACCGGAATTAAAGGCTCATGCCTTAGGGGCTATCTGGCAAACCGGACTCACTGATTTCACACTGCTCGATTTAGGTGGCCAGGATAGTAAAGTGATCAAGGTACGCAAACGTAAGATGGTCGATTTTGCAACCAATGATAAGTGTGCTGCCAGTACGGGGCGTTATCTGGAGAATATGGCAAGCGTGCTGGATATTTCTTTGGAAGAATTGAGCCGCTACAGTGATAATCCTGTTGAACTGAATTCTACCTGTGCTATTTTTGGCGAATCTGAGCTTATTGGACGAATTGTTGAAGGGTATGGCATTCCTGAATTATCAGCAGGCGTGAATTATACAATTTATAAGCGAATTAAGCCTATGCTAACATCTTTGATTAGTGATACGATCGTGTTCACTGGTGGTGTGGCGCTTGGTCAGGCTATTCGTAGGCTCATTGAACAAGAACTTAAGCGTGAGGTTGTTGTTCCTCAACATCCCCAATTAAATGGTGCAATCGGCTGTGTGGCTCATGCACTTGAAAAGAGGGAGCAGAATGCTGCTAGGAATTGATGTCGGTGGCACTTTTACTGATGCGGTTGTTGTCGATGGTGGGCGGGTGATCAGTCATGCCAAGATACCGACAACACACGGACGGCTTTTAGAATGTATTGCACAGGCTATCGATCGTAGTTTATCAGAGTTAGACGTTAAAGATATTACCAGGGTTGCATTGTCAACCACTATCGTCACCAATGCGATTGTCGAAAAAAAAATTGCTAAAGTGGGTTTAGTAGTCATCCCTGGCCCTGGTGTTGAAATTGAAAACCTCGTTCCTTTACCGCCGGTGGTAGTATCAGGGTATACCGACCATCGTGGTCGTGAGGTTGCCGAGATACTTGAACGTGAAATTCTTGCTGCTGGCAAGCAGCTAAGAGACTGCGAAACCTTTGCTATTTCCGGGAAATTCGCTAATCGAAATCCTCAGCAAGAGTTACAGGCTGCTGCCTGGCTTAAGCGAGAAACCGGCTCGCAGCATATTACTGTTGGCTCGCAGCTTACAGGTGCGCTCAATTTTTGGCGAAGGACTAATAGTGCTTATTATAATGCAGCTGTGTGGCCTTGTTTTCGTGATTTTTCTCAAGCCGTTGAAGCAGCACTAAAACAACGCAATATTCATGCGCCAGTATACATTCTTAAAGCTGACGGGGGTACAATGCCATTAGCTGCCGCTCAGAATCTACCGGTGGAAGCTATTTTTACCGGTCCTGCGGCCAGTGTATTTGGTGTAATGACCATGGCATGTCCTAAGATTCCAGCTGTGTCACTGGATATTGGTGGCACGACAACGGATATTGCTTTATGGCAAAATGGGCTGCCATTATTTGCGAAGCAGGGTATTGCCATTGATGGTTATCCGACTTCGATCCGAGCCTTGCGTCTGCGTTCGGTGGGAATAGGCGGCGATAGTCATGTTCGCTTGGTTAATGGCGAACTTAAGATAGGTCCGGAAAGGGAGGGGCCGGCGATGGCCTTGGGCGGAAAAGTCCCAACTGTTTCTGATGCCTTTATTGTGGCAGGACTTGTGGATTTTGGCGAACGGCGATTAGCTGAACAAGGGATGGCCAGCCTTGGCAGTTCGAAGGTTGAGGAAACGGCAGCCTGGATTATTGATCAGGCTGCTCAACAAATTGTCCAGGCTATTGAAGGCATCATTGCTGAATGGAGTGCCGAACCCGTCTATCGGGTTGAGGATATTGTCCATCATGCTCCATTCACCCCTCAATTGCTGGTGGGGGTAGGTGGAGCGGCCAGCGGATTAGTGCCTGCTGTAGCAAAAAGAATGGGAGTTGCTTATGAACTTCCTGTTGGCGGTGCAGTGGTCAATGCTGTAGGAGCAGCGGTTGCGCGGCCGACCTTGGAAGTTAGCTTACGAGCCGATACGGCAGCAGGGGACTATACCGTTGCTGAATGTGGTGTAAAAGCTGCTCTTTCTAAATCGCGTTTCACAATGAGCGATGCGCAAGAGCTGAGTAGACACTATTTGCTCGGGCGCGCTGAGCAAGCTGGTATTGCAGCAGACGACATGGAGGTTGTTCAACAGGAAGAGTTTAATGTCGTTCGGGGGTTTAGTACGGTTGGGAAAATCATGTCTTGCCAATTGCAAATTAAACCTGGTGTTCTCACTACAATTGCGGGCTTTTCTAAGGAGGAGTGGCAATGAAAAAACAATTAGGTTTAGTATTTTTCCCGGCTTTTGACTGGGCAATTTCATCAACTCATCCCGAACGTCAGGAACGGCTGCTCTATACCAGAGATCAAATTGTTGAAGAAGGTTTACTGGATTTACCGGCAATTAAAGAATATAAACCACGTCTGGCTGAATATGCTGATGTGAATAGAGTGCATATTGGGATACCCGATATAGCAGCGTTGATTACTGATGCCCATCTGGTATCTGCTGGCGGGGCAATTACGGCCGCTCAAGCAGTGATGAACAAGGAAGTTGAACGTGCTTTTGCCTTGGTACGGCCGCCCGGGCATCATGCGATGCGGATGGTTCATGGTACTCGTGGTTTCTGTACGATTAATATTGAAGCCATCATGGTCGAACATCTGCGTCAGCATTACGGTATCAATAAAGTGGCGATTGTAGATACCGATGTGCACCATGGCGATGGTACTCAGGATATTTTTTATCATGATCCGAATACGCTGTTTATTTCTTTCCATCAAGATGGTCGAACGCTGTATCCGGGGACTGGATTTATAGAAGAAATGGGCAGCCCCAATGCGTTGGGTACAACGATGAATATTCCACTGCCGCCAGGCACTGGTGATCAAGGGCTGCACACTGTGCTTGATGAATTGATTTTGCCGGTGCTTAACGATTTTAAACCAGACATTATTATTAATTCGGCAGGTCAAGATAATCATTATAGTGATCCACTAGCCAATATGGCCATTACGGCCCAAGGCTATGCCAGAATGGCTGATAAACTCAAAGCTGACATTGCCGTGCTTGAAGGCGGCTATTCCATTGAAGATGCATTGCCTTATGTCAATGTCGGGATTATTCTAGCCATGGCTGGAATAAGTTACAAGAAGGTTGTTGAGCCGGATATTCATAAATGTCCTTCTCAATCAAAGGCAACAACTGAATATATTCAGACAATGGTCACTAAGTGGCAGGATATTTGGCGCAGGCGAGATGTGCTAGCCAAGCAGGCCAAGCTGGATGCCGGGGATTTCTGGCACCGCAAGCGCAGTATTTACTATGATGATAGTGGCATTAGTGAGTATCAAAAAGAAAGTATACGGCTATGCTCTCATTGCTCTGGGTATTATACTGTGGAGACCGAAGCTGACCGGCCGGGTGCCGGTTTGCAAACAGCGTTTGCGGCGGTCATTCCGCGCGCAGCGTGCCCGAGCTGTAAAGCAGCTGGTAAAGATGCTGTTGCTGCTGCTAAGCGCCAAGGGCATCATAAATATTATTTTTTGCAAGATAAACAGCAGGATTATTTGGAGAAATTATAGGGTAACCCCCGCAGGAGGTACTTAGATGACTAGATGTGACGGACGTAAAGTAAGTCAGATGCGCCCAGTAAAAATAACCCGGAATTATTTGAAATACCCGGAAGGATCGGTTTTAATTGAGGTAGGCAATACGAAAGTAATTTGTACAGCCACCATTGAGGATAAAGTGCCGCCATTCTTAAAAGGCGGCGGGGAAGGCTGGATTACTGCTGAATATTCCTTGCTGCCGCGTTCTACTCAGGTTCGAAATTCGCGCGAGTCTGCCAGGGGGAAAATAACAGGGCGCACCCATGAGATTCAGCGCCTGATTGGCCGGGCTTTACGCAGTGTTGTTGATTTAAAAGCGCTGGGCGAACGGACTGTTTGGATTGATTGCGATGTTATTCAGGCTGATGGCGGTACGCGTACCGCATCGATTACCGGTGCATTTATCGCGCTGGTTGACGCAGTCAATTCTATTTATACCAATGAGGAAAAGCCGTTTCCGGTTAAGGATTTTTTAGCAGCAGCCAGTGTTGGAATTTTGGCCAATGGCACGGTAGTTCTGGATTTATGCTATGAAGAAGATTCCAATGCATTGGTGGACATGAATGTTGTTATGACTGGAAATGGTCATTTTGTTGAAGTTCAAGGGACTGGGGAGGAGCGTCCATACAGCCGTCAGGAATTGAATGCAATGCTGGAAAATGCTGAACAGGGTATTCTTGAACTGATTGAATATCAAAAAGAAGTATTGGGACAATTGTCTTGGAAGGTGGGCAGAGAACCTTGAAGGAAATTGTAATAGCCAGTAAAAATGCTGGAAAAGTGGCTGAAATTGCAGCTGCATTACAACATTTACCGGTAAAAGTCATGTCCCTTGCTGATTTTGCTGAAATCCCTGATGCAATTGAAGATGGCAGTACTTTTGCAGAAAATGCCTTAATTAAAGCCAAGTATTACTCGGCTCACACTGGCAGAGCTTGCCTTGCTGATGACTCTGGCTTGGAAGTGGATGCCTTGCAGGGAGCACCTGGTGTTTATTCAGCGCGGTATGCGGGTGAATCGGCAACCGATGCTGACAATAATCACAAGCTGTTAACCGAAATGATCCAAGTTGATTCAGATAATCGTACAGCCCGCTTTCGCTGCGTGTTAGCTTTTATCGATACAAATGATACCGTTATAACTGCCGATGGAACCTGCGAAGGAGTAATTTTGGATGCAGCCCGTGGCACTGAAGGCTTTGGCTATGATCCGTTGTTTTATATTCCAGCGCTGAAAAAAACTTTGGCTGAGATCAGTATTGCTGATAAAAATGCCATTAGTCATCGTGGTGCTGCTCTAAAGAGTCTGGCTGCTAAGCTGATGGAATATTTAAAATGAAAATCGGGGTTATGAGTGACAGTCATGGTGATCAAGCGGCTGTTAAAAAAGCTGTTGCCGCTGCTGGGCAAGTTGATTTATGGCTTCACGCCGGTGATTATAGCCAGGATGTTATAAAATTATCCCAAAGTGGAGTCGAAGTCATCGCTGTAGCCGGAAATTGTGATGGTGCGGCAAATGCTAAGCCTGATGAGTTTATTACTCTAATGGACAAAAAAATTTGGCTCACCCACGGGCATCGGGTCAATGTCAAGCATGGTCATCAGGAATTGATCTGGTGGGCTAAACACTATGAAGTTGATATTGTAATATTTGGCCATACTCATATACCGGAAGTGAAATCCGTCCATGACTTGCTAATTGTTAACCCTGGAAGTGTTGCTAAGCCGCGCTGGGGGTATCCAACCATTGCAGTTCTTGAAATTGCTAATCAAACAGTGAATGCTCAAATCATTGAAATTATATAAAACATTAATCAACCAGTTAAGCGCCTCTTGAAGGCGCTTTTCTTATACCTTAATTCGAAAGTGCTTTGACAATACTGCAAAAAAATTAGGCGCATTTCTATCCTTGTGCATAAGATATAGAGCAAATAAAATTGCTGAAAGTACTAAGGGGGGGGGAGATGTATATGGATGAGCGGGAGCTGCGTGAAATCGGAGCTGTATCCGGGAGTGGGGTTGGTCTTCGTTTTGCTGCTATTATTATTGACGGGTTGATCTTTCTGCCAGTATCTTATCTGGTGGCAGCTATTTTTGGCACTACTGCGTCAGATGGCTTTGCGTTGCAGGGGATTGGTTTTTATCTGACATTATTACTAAGTTTTGCCTATTATATTTATTTTGAAGGAGTGATCGGGTCGACAATTGGGAAAATGATTATCGGCTTGAAGGTAGTAAAGACTGATGGCAGTCCTTGTGATGTCAAAGCAGCCACTATTAGAACAATTGCCCGGATGATTGACGGATTGCCATTTGCGTATCTGCTTGGTGCTATTATGATATGGACTTCGGTGAATAAGCAGCGAATTGGTGATCGGTTGGCTGGAACCGTAGTTGTGCGAAAATAGGCGTAAAAGTGAGATTGGATATAAAAGAATACAGTTTTGCTCAAACTAGAGAAGATTTTAGCAATCTTCTCTAGTTTTTTGTATACAAAATGATATTGTTTTCTGACAATAAATATGAGATAATTATATATAGGAAGGATTGGATTAATGGATTAATCCAATTTAAGGAGAGTTTAGGCATGATTTTACAACGCCTGGGTGTGCCCATTTATCTGCAAGTGAAAAATTACATAATGGATAGGATTAAAGCTGGAGAATTCCCGGTAGGTGTAAAAATTCCCACTGAACGGGAACTGGCGCAGACGCTGAGCATTAGCCGTAATACAGTAAGTGCCGCTTATAAGGAGCTTTTAATGGAGGGGGTCTTAGAAGCCCGGCAGGGCCGGGGGACTTTTGTAAGACATTCATCTGACGAACTGAGTGGTTCAAGTCAGGACTTTACAGGCAGTCGCAGTGAAAGAGCGTTAAAAATTATTGATGAGGCCATTGCCAAGGTGGTTGGGATGGGGTTTACGGTTGACCAATTTATAGCGCTAACCAGCATCCGGGCCAAAGAAAAAGCAGAAGAAGTAAAACACATCCGTGTTGCTGTGGTTGATAATACCGCAGAATACATTAATCACTACATTAGTCAGATTAGCCAGATGACGAAAGGAAGCTTTGAAGGGGTTGAATTACAGGCATTGATTAACGGTACTGTACCGGTGGAATTATTGCATGCTTGTGATTTAGTAGTGACCAGTGTGGAAAACCAGGCATTGCTTGCTGGATTAATGGGCAGCAGCAGTAAGATTATGGTTGTTTCTATTGTGCCAAATTTGGAGGCTGTTGTGCGATTGGCTCGTCTGCCTGCCGGAACCTCGGCTGGGATTGTTGCCAGCACGACTGAGTTTGTTGAAACACTTGAAAACTTAATGACAAGAACAATGATTGAAAATGTAAGTTTTGCGGCATTGGTAGACAAGGGTGACCGTGAACTGCTGAGTCGGTTCATTGGCAAGCATGAAGTACTGGTTGTTGCCGAAGAACGAGAAACGTTAGTTCGCCAACTGGCCCTGGAGGGACAAGAAATTATTGTTTTCTCCTATGAGATTGACCAAGGCTCGTTGAATCAGCTTGTGGCTCGTCTAATCACGTAATATTCAGTGTCGCTGATTAAATTTTGTTAGCTTGAAAATAATCTTAAAGGGGTAATTCAGGATGCAAAAGAATAAAACAAAGGTAATATTAGGCGTTATTGGTGCCGACTGCCATGCTGTTGGGAATAAAATATTGGCTCATGCCATTACAGCAGGCGGTTTTGAAGTTGTAAATCTTGGGGTGCTTGTACCGCAAGAGGAGTTTGTTAATGCGGCGATCGAAACAGATGCGAAAGCAATTTTGGTGGCTTCATTGTACGGTCATGGAGAAATTGATTGCCGTGGGTTAAGAAGTCGCTGCGAGGAAGCCGGTATTGGTGATATTTTACTTTATGTTGGCGGCAATCTGGTTGTTGGTAAAACAGACTTTACTGAAGTCCGCGATAAATTTTTGGCAATGGGTTATGATCGGGTTTACGAACCAGGAATTCTACCGGATCAGGTCATTGTGGACTTACAAAGTGATTTAAAGAAAAGAGGTCTTTTTAGTGAGTAATGTTCTGCTTATTGATTTCGGCAGCACTTATACGAAAATAACGGCAGTCGATATAGAGCAGGAAAGCATTATTGGAACAGCTCGCGGGATCACGACAGTAGATACCGATATTATGGATGGATTAAATAAAGCACTGGTTGAGTTATTTGACCAAACCGGTAAACTGGATTTTACTAAAGTACTGGCCTGTTCAAGTGCTGCCGGTGGGCTGAAAATGGTGGCGATTGGGTTAGTACCGGAGTTGACTGCGGAAGCAGCTAAGCGTGCGGCTTTAGGTGCCGGGGCTAAAATATTAGGTGTTTTTGGCCACGAATTGAGTGAATATGAATTAGCTGAAATAGCCCAGTTAGATCCGGATATTATTCTGTTAGCCGGCGGTACTGATGGTGGTAATAAGCAGGTCATCCTGCACAACGCTGCGGTACTGAAAGACTTAGGCAAGGATATTCCGATTGTGGTGGCTGGTAATAAATCTGTAACTCCTACGGTTGTAAAAATACTATCAGAAACCATGACTCAGGTGGTACCGACTGCAAATGTTATGCCTAAGTTGAATGAAATTAATATTGAACCAGCCAGACAAAGCATTCGCGAGGTCTTTTTGCAAAGAATAGTCGAAGCGAAAGGGCTTAACAAAGCGAATAAACTGGTTGATCGTCTGGTCATGCCTACTCCGGCTGCAGTACTCAAGGCTGCTGAACTTCTCAGCCAAGGCACACGAAATGAAGCCGGGATTGGCGATTTGATGGTAGTCGACATTGGTGGTGCAACAACAGATGTTTACTCCATTGCCAAAGGCGATCCTACTACAAATGCTGTCCTGCGTGGATTACCGGAGCCGTTTGGCAAGCGTACTGTCGAAGGTGATCTTGGTATGAGGTATAGTGCCACAGCGCTGCTCAAGGCAGCTGGAGCTGACTTGATTGCAGACTTTGCTGATAGTTCTACTGAAAATGTTGAGCGCTATATTGAAAAGGTTTCCGGTGATATTGATCACTTGCCACAAGAAGACCAGGAGAAAAAGCTCGAAGTGGCCATGGGGCGGGCTTGTACTAAATTAGGTGTTGACCGGCATGCTGGACAACTGGAAACTTACTATTCAGCGATTGGCCAAGTATTTGTACAAACAGGAAAAGACTTGACTAATGTTAATACGGTTATTGGCACAGGTGGCGTTATAATCAGCAATGAGAAGCCGTTAGAAATACTTACCGGAATTCTGTATGAAGCCAATAGTCCTCAAATTCTTAAACCCAAGCAACCGGAATTTGCAATAGACAAACAATACATTCTAGCTGCAATGGGTCTATTGTGTGAGGACTATCCTGATATAGCAATGCGCATGATGAAAAAATATATAGTCGGAGGTTAGTAACAATGGAACTTAAAAATAAAAAGTGGACACATGACCAGTTCTATGCAATTCGCGAAGATGTATTAAAACAATGGGCAACCGGTGCTGAAGTGGATATGGCTGAGGCTGTTAAATATCATGAAACCATTCCAGCAAAAAAGCATTTTGCCAAACGGTTAGTCAAAGCCAAGAAAAATGGCGAGACTCTTACTCAGCCGCGAGCCGGGGTTGCACTTATTAATGAACATATCAATCTGCTGAACTTCTTGCGTACCGAAGGGGAAGCTGATCTATTACCAACAACAATTGATAGCTATACGCGTCAGAATCAATATGTTGAAGCTGAAAACGGTATTGAGGAAAGTAAACGTGCTGGCCGTTCCCTGCTCAACGGTTTTCCGGCAGTTAACCATGGTGTTGCCGGTGTGCGTAAAGTGATTGAAAGTGTTGATGGACCGCTTCAAGTACGTCATGGTACACCTGATGCCCGTTTGCTTGGTGAAATTACCCTGGCTGGCGGCTATACAGCCTACGAAGGCGGCGGGATTTCCTATAATATTCCTTATGCCAAAAGTGTTTCTTTAGAGAAGACGATTTACGATTGGCAATATTGCGATCGCTTGATCGGAATTTATGCCGAGCATGGAGTAGAAATCAATCGGGAACCGTTTGGTCCGCTCACGGGTACATTGGTTCCGCCAAGCATTTCTCACTCTGTTGCGATTATTGAAGGAATTCTGGCTGCCGAACAAGGCGTCAAAAATATCACGTTAGGATATGGACAATGCGGTAATCTGTTCCAAGACATTGCAGCGATTAAGGCATTGGAGCAATTAGCGGAAGAATATTTAAATAAATACGGCTATAACGATTGTGTTCTGACCACGGTTTTCCATCAGTGGATGGGTGGTTTCCCACAAGATGAAGCTAAAGCATTTGGGGTTATTTCATGGGGTGCAGCAGCAGCAGCGCTGGCTAAAGCAACCAAAGTTATTGTAAAAACTCCTCATGAGGCGCTGGGAATTCCGACAAAAGAAGCCAATGCTCAAGGCTTAAAAGCTACAAAACAGTTGATTAATATGCTTGCTGACCAACCATTCCCGCTCAGCATCGAAGTGCAGCAGGAAATTGACATTATCAAAGCTGAAACGCGCTGCATCTTGGATAAAGTATTTGAATTGGGTCACGGTGATTTTGCACAAGGAACAGTAGCTGCTTTTGCTGCCGGAGTCTTGGATGTACCGTTTGCTCCCAGCAAATACTCACTGAATAAGATTCTACCTGCTCGTGACAACCACGGTGCGGTGCGGTTATTTGATACTGGCAACTTGCCATTTACACCAGAAATTATTGATTTCCATCGGACTAAAATTGAAGAACGTGCCAAATCAGAAGGACGTAATCCAAGCTTCCAGATGGTTATTGATGATATTTATGCCATTTCAAAAGGTCGCTTAGTCGGTCGTCCAAGATAGTCAAATCGAATTTAGTACTCTAAATATATAGGATGGAGATGTTTCTTAAATGAAAATTATTGATGTTGTTTGCTCACGCGGACTTACTGGTTTTTATTTTGATGATCAACGTGCCATTAAGGCTAATGCTGAACATAATGGCTTTGCTTATAAAGGCACACCGATTACTCCTGGTTTTCAGAATGTGCGTCAAGCCGGTGAGGCCGTTTCGGTCATGCTGGTGCTGGAAGATGGCCAAATTGCTTATGGAGATTGTGCAGCAGTACAGTATAGCGGCGCTGGCGGACGTGATCCGTTATTCCTGGCCAAAGATTTTATTCCGCTTATCGAGACTGACATTAAAGCTCGATTGGTAGGACGTGAACTAAATTCTTTTAAAGAACTGGCTGAAGATATTGACAGCATGGTTGATGCTAAGACTGGACGTCTCATTCATACTGCACTTCGTTATGGGGTTACCCAGGCTATTTTAGATGCTGTCGCCAAAGCGAAGAAAAAATTAATGTGCGAAGTCATTGCTGACGAGTATGGTACTCAAGTAAGTGACCGTGAAATTCCGGTCTTTACACAAAGTGGTGACGATCGTTATCAAAATTCTGATAAAATGATTATCAAGAAGGCTCAGGTTCTGCCGCATGCACTGATTAACAATGTAGCCGAAAAGCTGGGCGCAAATGGCGAAAAACTATTAGAATATGTGGGCTGGTTAAAAGATCGTATTTTTGCGCTGCGTACTGAGGAAAGCTATCTGCCCACTTTGCATATTGATGTTTATGGCACCTTCGGCATTGCCTTCAATAATGATATTGAGCGCATGGTAGCCTATTTCCGTCAACTCGAACAAGCTGCTGCACCGCTGAAATTGCGGATTGAAGGGCCGGTTGATGTTGAGGAACGGGATAAGCAAATCGAAGTATTGGCTCAAATAACAGCAAGACTGCATGAAGAAAATATTCAGGTTGAAATAGTCGCTGATGAATGGTGCAATACATTTGAGGACATTAAGCTGTTTGCAGATAACCGTGCTGGTGACATGCTGCAGATAAAAACCCCGGATTTGGGCGGGATTAATAATATTATCGAATCAGTATTATACTGCAAAGCAAAAGGCATTGGAGCATACCAGGGTGGAACTTGCAACGAAACTGACCGTTCAGCGCAGGTTTGCGTGCATATCGCTATGGCCACTCAACCTGTTCAAATGCTGGCTAAGCCAGGAATGGGAGTCGATGAAGGTTTGATGATCGTGTATAATGAAATGAATCGTATTCTTGCTATTCGGAAGGCTCGTAAAGCCTAAGCTTGAATATACGCATGAGTAGATAACTGGCATGGTCTGACCTGATAAAACTATAAGCTTTTGGCATCGGCATTCATCCATTATGGTTGAATGCCGTGCCGTAATTATAAGGAATTTTGTGTTTGGAGGGTTGAAAATGAAATCCATGATGCTGGAACAGTTAATGTATGCCAGTTATTTTGCACCGCGCGGCCGTAATCGGATGTACGTGCTGGGGCAGCAAATCAGTGAACGGTATCTGTCACCCTTAGATCGTCTGATTGGCGTGATCGGTGACGCCGGTGCGGGTAAGTCCTCTTTGATTAAAGGGATGTTTCCAGGGTTAGAACTAACTAATGATGATGATGGCGTCAATGTACGGCCATTACCTTTACTGAAAAATATCGATAAAGGTTTCTTTAGCAGTCATACCTATCATATTGATATCCGTTTTGAGTCAGCATTTACTCAGATTTATATTCTTGCTGATGCTGTTAAGCGGGCTATCAGTCAGAATAAGCGGGTTATTGTTGAACATTTTGATTTACTGTATCCGGCATTAGGAGAAAATGCTGATGTGCTTATTGGTGTTGGCGGAGATGTCATTGTCGTTAGACCCACAACCTTTGGTCCTTTCCCGCAAGAAATTATTAGTGTCGTGACTAAAACGTTGCGTTATCGCAAGATGGCTCATACAGCTGAAGATATCACATCGCGGATATTGCTGCATGATTATGGTGCTATTTTGCCATTTGGCCATCGTGATGTTCATAATGGTTTTGTATTGGAATATCCACTGCCGATTGATGCTGATTTGCGTGAAATTGAGAAGAAGGTAAAGAATTTTATTGATGAAGGTCTGTCGGTATGCTATGTCGATGAGGGCCACATCAAATTCGGCGATGATTTGTGGGTGTGCTCCGGGCCGCGCACTCATGTGCGCAATACCGAGGAAATCGAGAACTTCAGGCTTATCCCGGAATATAAGCATGATCCAAAAACCAATACCTATCTAATTATTGGCGTAGTGGGACCTAATTCGGATAATCTGGATGGTTTTGCTGGTCTAAGCTATGCGGCAACCATCTAAAAGATAGAATGATTAGCAGGTGAATGGAGACAAAGGAGGTTTAGCTATGAGTAGTTTAAATAAAACGGCCCAGGCCGGAACCCTTGAATCGGGTGATATTATGATCACTGTTGCACCAGGGACAAGTGGCAGCGGCGTTGTGCTTGAGTTGGATAGCATTGTATTAGCTCAATATGGAAAAGCGATCAATCAAACCATCCACGAAGTTGTAGCTGGGCAAGGAATTACTGATGTGTTTATCAAAGCAATCGATCGGGGTGCTCTAGACTGCACAATCAAAGCTCGGACCTTGGCAGCATTAGGTCGGGCAGGAGCTATACTGAAGGAGGACCTGGTCTAATGGAATTAAGACGGAGTATGCTATTTATTCCCGGCAACAGTCCGGCTATGCTGCAAAATGGTGGTGTATTTGGAGCAGATTCGGTCATTCTCGATTTGGAAGATGCGGTTGCACCCAATGAAAAAGATGCCGCCCGTTTACTGGTAGCACATGCCCTGAATTTTGTTGATTATGGTACAAGTGAAACCGTTGTGCGGATTAATCCGCTGGATACCTTTGGTGAAAAAGATATTAAGGCCATTGTTCCCTGCAAGCCAGGAGCATTAATGATCCCGAAAGTACAAACAGCTGAAGATATTAAAAAAGTTGTTGAGTGGGTTGCAGCCGCTGAAACACCCGGACAAACGCCGGTAAAACTGGTAGCATTGCTGGAAACACCACAAGGCATTCATGAAGCCTATTCTATTGCCAAGGCTGATCCGCGCGTTGTGGCGTTAGCATTGGGAGCAGAAGATTATACTGCGGCTTTAGGAGCTCAGCGCTCCAAGGAAGGCAGTGAGATTTTTACCGTACGCTCCTTGATCGTCAATGCTGCCGCCGCCGCAGGAGTACAATCCATTGATACTCCATTTACTGATGCGAATGATGAGGACGGATTGCGGCAAGATACAATTTTGGCTAAACAGTTTGGCTTTAAAGGAAAAATGTCGATTAATCCGCGCCAGGTTGATGTCATTCATAGCGTATATAATCCAACCACGGCCGATATTGACTGGGCTGAGCAGGTTATTGCGGCACTCAGAAAAGCTGAAGCGGAAGGCTCGGGTGTAGCTTCCTTAAACGGAAAGATGGTTGATGCGCCAATTGTCAGCCGAGCCCAGCATATCTTATTTTTAGCTAAGTTGTTGGGATTGCGAAAGGAGACTGTGGAATGAAAAACGCAATCGGAAGGGAAATTCCGGCTCAAATAGATGGATACGAAAATCCAGTGCCGTTTGCAGGAGCATTTAACACGGCGCCAACCATGCAGCGTCAGGCACCGACTGTCAAAACTATCCGGCCAGGAGAGACCAAGCTGGTTGATCGTATTGAAACGATATTTAAAAAGATCCCGATTACTGATGGCATGACATTATCCTTTCACCATCACTTCCGTAATGGTGATGGAGTAGTCAATATGGTGTTGGAAACTGCAGCAAAACTAGGTCTTAAAGATTTGAAAGTGGCGCTTAGTTCGGTGTTTCCTGTCCATGCACCGCTGGTAGAGCATATGAAGAATGGTGTTGTCACGGCTTTGGATACCAACTACATGTCCGGACCGGTGGCACAAGCTGTCTCACGGGGCGTTCTAAAGAAGCCGGTTATTATGCGGACTCATGGCGGACGAGCCAGAGCTATTGAATGCGGTCAGCTCAAAATCGATGTCGCATTTATTGCAGCACCGGCTGCAGACGATTATGGCAATGTCAATGGCGTTCAGGGACCGGCTGCTTGTGGTTCTTTAGGCTACGCTTTTCCAGATGCCGAGTTCGCGTCAAATGTAGTTGCCGTAACAGACCATCTTGTTGAATATCCATTAAGTCCTGTATCAATTCCGCAAACCCGGGTAGACTATGTTGTAAAAGTAGACAAAGTTGGCGATCCCAAAGGCATCGTTTCTGGTACTACTCGCATCACCAAAGATCCGGTAGGACTAAAAATAGCTGATTCGGCAGCAAAAGTTATCAAAGCGGCAGGACTCATTAAAGATGGTTTTTCCTTCCAAACAGGTGCTGGCGGTGCTTCACTGGCAACAGCACATTTTGTTCGTCAGATGATGGAAGAGGACAATGTCAGCGGCAGCTTTGCCCTTGGCGGTATTACCGGCTATATGGTTGAGATGCTGGAAAAAGGCTTGTTTAAGAAGGTCATGGATGTGCAAGGCTTTGATCTTGACGCAATCCGCTCCATTGCGACCAATCCAAATCATTTGGAGATCGGTGCCAATTACTATGCCAGCCCTTTTAACAATGGTTGTGCTGTAAATAAACTGGATGCTGTTATTTTAGGGGCAACTGAGATTGACACTGATTTTAATGTGAATGTGGTAACCGGCTCAGATGGATTGATTATGGGCGGATCAGGGGGGCATGCCGATGCTGCGGCAGGAGCTAAAGTGACCATTGTTGTCGCCAATTTATTACGAGGACGCCTGCCCATCATTGTTGACAAAGTGCTGACTGCTACTACTCCGGGCGAAACAATTGATGTTTTGGTCACTGAGCGTGGCATAGCGGTTAATCCGCGCCGGGCCGATTTGCGGGAAATGTTACTTGCAGCAGGCCTGCCTGTTAAAGAGATTTCCACATTAAAAACCGAAGCTGAAAAAATTGCCGGTGTTCCTGATCAGCTCATTACAGGAGATCGGGTGGTTGCTGTCGTAGAATATCGTGATGGTACAATCATTGATGTTGTACGACAACTGGAGGGTTAAACGATGATGTGGGGCAATGTGGAAGAACGGGTGATTGACCTAACCAATGAACGGCAAGTGAGCATGATTAGAGAATTTCTAGCAGCATTCGATTTATCGTATACGGCTCAGGTTGACTATACAATGGGGTTGTTTAAAGATGGAGCGCTTGTTGCTACAGGTTCACTGTCGGGTGAGGTATTGCGCAATATTGCCATAGATGAGTCTCTGCAGGGCGAGGGATATACCGCTGCTGTTGTCAGTCATCTGATGGGTGAAGCCAGCCGCCGAGGGATCTTTCATTACTTTATTTTCACAAAGCCTGCAACAGCGCATCTCTTTAGTGCACTGGGTTTTACTGAAGTAGGTCGGGCAGAACCCTTTGCCGTCCTTCTGGAATCAGGCATTGGTTCAATTGATAGTTATTGCCGGGAAATGGCGAATGCTGCTAAAGGATTACCTCACGGCAAGCGAGCGTGTTTAGTGGTCAACTGCAACCCGTTTACTTTAGGGCATAAAGCGGTCATTGCCAAAGCAGCAGCCGAAAATGATGCGGTTATCGTTTTAGTAGTGAGCGAAGAAGGCTCAGTATTCCCTTTTCATATTCGCTTCCAATTAGTCCAGGCAGGATTGGCCGAATTTAATAACATCCTGGTCCTACCTGGTGGTAAATATATTGTATCTGCAGCAACCTTTCCGGGTTATTTTACCCGGGGCAGTGAAACAGTCACTGCCCAGACCAGCCTTGATGCGGTGATATTTGCTGAAAAGATTGCACCTGCGCTCGATATAACCAGCCGATATGTTGGTGACGAACCCTATTGCCCGGTTACCCGGGCTTATAATGAAGCACTGGCTGAAATCTTACCCCAGCACGGCATAGCCGTTAACGTGATGGAACGCTTAGCCATTGAAGGTGAGCCTGTCAGTGCTTCGAGGGTTAGACAATTAATTAGTGAAAATAATTGGGATGAGATTTACAAATTGGTGCCAGTGTCCACGTATAATTATTTGAAATCAGCGGACGCTGCACCGATAATCGACAAAGTTATACATAATAAAGCACGGCATTGATCCGAATATTCTAACATCTTTTGGTTGAATTATTCTGGAATTCAGGATGGAAAAAAAGTGTAAATCTGCTTGTAAATCCAGTGTTTTCAAGGGTTTTAACGGCTATGCACTTTTTTTGATTTCTTGGCCAAAATGGTTGTCAACCTAAAGTAATTGTGCTATTATTGTGAATATAAATGCATACATAATATTACATATTAGGAGGGTTTGCATGCGTACAATTGAGGTCGAGCAAATTACTCAGGCCATAGCAAAAATGTGTATGGAAGCTTGCTATTATTTGCCTGAGGATGTTTATGCAGCCTTAGTAGAAGGCCAGAAGACCGAAGAGTCTCCATTAGGTAAAGATATCATCGGTCAAATAATTAAAAATGCCGACATAGCTCGGAATGAAGACAGACCGATCTGCCAAGACACTGGTATGACGGTTATTTTCATGGAAATTGGACAAGATGTACACTTTGTTGGCGGAAACTTGGAAGAGGCCGTTAACGCTGGGGTTGCTAAAGGTTATACTGAAGGTTATCTTCGTAAGTCCGTAGTGGCTGAGCCATTATTCAACCGTAAAAATACAACGAATAATACACCTGCTGTTTTGCACACCTGTATTGTGCCTGGCGACAAAGTTAAAATCAAACTTGCGCCTAAAGGCTTTGGCAGTGAAAACAAAAGTGAATTAAAAATGCTGGTTCCAGCAGATGGTGTTGCCGGAGTTAAGAAAGTAGTACTTGATACTATTCTTCACGCTGGTGAAAATCCATGTCCTCCGATTGTTGTCGGTGTTGGTATTGGCGGCACTATGGAGAAAGCAGCTATTCTTTCTAAGAAGGCTCTTCTTCGTCACATTACTGAACGTAATGCGCACCCAGAATATGCTAAACTTGAGCAAGAATTGCTCGAATTAATTAATAAAACTGGCATCGGGCCACAACTTGGCGGAACAACTACAGCATTGGCTGTAAATGTTGAGTGGTATCCAACCCATATCGCTGGTTTGCCTGTTTCAGTAAATATCAGCTGTCACGCCACACGGCATGCCGAAGTTGAGTTATAAGGAGGTGTGAAAGGAATGACGGAAAAGATTCGCATTACAACCCCGTTGACTGAGGAACAAGCTCGTAAGCTGAAAGCCGGCGATAGCGTGCTGATTACTGGTACTATTTTTAGCGCCCGTGATGCAGCGCATAAAACCATGACCGAAGCGTTAGAGCGCGGTGAAAAACTGCCAATCGATTGGCAAAACCAAATCGTTTACTATCTTGGACCTACTCCTGCTAAACCAGGTAATCCGATAGGTTCGGCTGGTCCTACTACTTCTGGTCGTATGGATGCTTATACACCAAAAATGCTGGAGCAAGGAATTAAAGGCATGATTGGTAAAGGTTCACGTAAACCTGAAGTTATTGAAGCTATGAAGAAACATGGTGTCGTATATATGGCTGCTGTTGGCGGTGCTGCGGCATTAATTTCTAAATGTATTAAGAAATATGAAGTTTTGGCATATCCAGAACTAGGTCCAGAAGCTGTAGCTGCACTTGAGGTAGAAGATTTCCCTGCCATTGTTGTTGTTGACAGTGAAGGCAACAGTTACTACGAAGAGGGACAAAAACCTTATCGTCGTCTGTAATTTAATAACATTAATTTTTTTTGGCTAATAAGTGAAATTTTAGCCAAATAATAAACCCCAAAAGGTCACCCAAATAAACAGGAGGTTAAAGCATGAGTAACACTGATTTTTATATCCGACGTCTTCATTCGTTATCAGGTATTGTCCCTATCGGTTTCTTCTTACTAGAGCATATTTTTTCAATTTCAACAGTAATAGCAGGTCCTAAGGCCTTCGATGATACTGTTGCCCATCTTGCTGCAATTCCACATGAAATTTTAGTTCCTCTTGAGATTATTGCAATCGCTATTCCATTACTTTTCCACGGTATATATGGTGCATATATTGCGCTTCAAGCTAAAAATAACGTTGGAAGCTATGGCTATGCCCGTAACCGTCAATTCTGGTTACAAAGAATGAGTGCTTGGTATACTTTTGCCTTCTTAATCTGGCATGTTGGCTATCTGCGTTTTATGGTTAAAGGCGGCGGTACTCCAATCAACTATGCACTAATGCATGATTACCTGAGCAATCCTATCGTATTTGTTCTTTATGCTATTGGTTTAGTAGCAGCTATTTATCATTTCACCAACGGTCTTTTCACCTTCTGTGTGACTTGGGGTATTACTGTTGGACCTCGTGCGCAAAACGTAGTAAACAGCGCTGCATGGGGATTATTTGTTCTCTTGTCTGCTGTTGGTCTTTTTGCTCTGACACGCTACATTGCATAAGGCAATCGTATAGAAATAATATTTCCGTATAATTTTTAGTTTAAGGAGAGAGCTCAGTGAAAAAGAAGATTATCGTTGTTGGCGGCGGTTTGTCCGGCTTAATGGCAACACTTAAAATTTGTGAAGCTGGCGGAGAAGTAGAATTATTCTCTTATTGCCCAGTAAAACGTTCTCATTCTCTTTGTGCACAAGGCGGCATGAATGCTTGTATGGATACAAAGGGTGAAAAAGATAGCACCTATGAACATTTTGATGATACCGTTTATGGTGGTGACTTCCTTGCCGACCAGACTGCAATCAAAGGCATGTGTGAAGAAGCTCCAAAATTAATAAAAATGTTCGACCGTATGGGTGTTACATTTACTCGTACACCAGAAGGTTTAATGGACCTTCGTAATTTCGGTGGTCAGAAAAACAAACGTACTTTGTTCTCTGGCTCCACAACAGGTCAACAACTTCTTTATGCATTAGACGAACAAGTTCGTGCATGGGAAGTAAAAGGTGCTGTTAAAAAATATGAATTCTGGGAATTCATCAAAATTATTAAAAATAAAGAAGGCGTTTGCCGCGGTATCACAGCACAAAGCATGAATTCAATGGAAATCAAAGCTTTCCGTGCTGATACAGTTATCCTTGCAACAGGCGGCCCTGGTATGGTGTTCGGCAGATGTACCGCTTCGACAATCTGTAACGGTTCCGCAGTATCTGCTGTATATCAACAAGGTGCTCATCTGGGTAACCCTGAATTTATTCAAATTCATCCAACTGCTATTCCTGGTACTGATAAAAACCGTTTGATGTCTGAAGCTTGCCGTGGTGAAGGCGGACGCGTTTGGGTATATAAAGACGGACAACCTTGGTACTTCTTGGAAGAAATGTACCCTGCATATGGTAACCTTGTACCTCGTGACGTAGCATCTCGTGCTATTTACGATGTATGCGTAAATCAAAAGCTTGGTATTAATGGCGAAAATAAAGTATATCTTGATCTTTCTCATATTTCAGCAGAATACCTTGAGCGTAAACTTGGCGGTATTTTGGAAATTTACACGGAATTCGTTGGCGATGACCCACGTAAAGTTCCTATGCAGATTTATCCATCCGTTCATTACTCCATGGGTGGTATCTGGGTAGATACAAAACATAACACAAACATTCCTGGCCTTATGGCATCCGGGGAGTGCGATTATCAGTATCATGGCGCTAACCGTCTTGGTGCAAACTCACTTCTTTCAGCTGCATATTCCGGTACTGTTTCTGGCCCAGAAGCTATGCGTTGGGCTAAAACTGGCGAAAAAGGTTCCGAGCTTACTGATGAAGAATTGGCTAAAGCCGAACAAGAAACCCGCGCTGAGTATGAAGCTATCTTAAAAATGAATGGACCGGAAAATGCGCATCAGCTTCACCATGAACTTGGTGATCTTATGAACAAATACGTGACCATCGAACGTGTAAACAAAGACCTTGATTATTGCTACGAAGAAGTAAAGAAAATTCTTAAGCGTTGGGACAATATCGGTTTAACTGACACAAGCACTTGGGCAAACCAAGAGGCTATGTTCACAAGACAACTTCGCAATATGATTATTTATGCTTTAGTTGTAACAAAAGCTGCACGTATGCGCGATGAAAGCCGCGGCGCTCACTACAAACGCGAATTCCCAACTCGTGATGACGAACGCTTCATGAAGATCACTGTAGCTGAGATTGATCCTGCAACAGAAGAGCCAAAGATTAGTTATGCTGATTTTGATCATTCCTTGGTCAAACCACGTCCTCGTAACTATGCTGTTGCTAAGAAAGCTTAAGAAGGAGGTAAATAATAATGGCAGAAATTAAGAAAAAAGTACATTTTATCATAGAAAGACAAGACGGTCCTAACTCACAACCCTATACTGAAGAGTTCGAAGTTGAATATCGTCCTGCACTGAATGTTGTTGCAGCTCTTATGGAAATTCAAAAGAACCCTGTAACAAAAGACGGTAAAAAGACAACTGCTCCAGTTTGGGAATGTAACTGCCTTGAAAAAGTATGCGGTGCTTGCATGATGGTTATTAATGGCAAAGCACAGCAGGCTTGCGCTGCTCTGATTGATCATTTGGAACAACCTGTTCGCTTGGCGCCAGCACGTACTTTCCCAGTTCTTCGTGACCTTCATATTGACCGTTCTGTAATGTTTGATAACTTAAAACGTATACAAGGATGGGTAAGTGTAGACGGAACTTGGGAAGTTCATCATGATGCTCCACGTCAGAACCCAAAAACTGCTGAAACAGCCTATGAAATATCACGTTGCATGACTTGTGGTTGCTGCATGGAAGCTTGCCCGAATGTAAACTCTGGTTCTGACTTTATTGGACCGGCAGCTTTGGGTCAAACACATCTTTTCAATCTTAACCCGATTGGTGAATATAATAAAGAAGAGCGTTTGAATGCTATCATGCACAAAGGCGGTATCGGCAGCTGCGGTAACAGCCAAAACTGCGTAGAGGCTTGCCCGAAAGAAATTAAGCTTACTAACTACATCGCTAAGCTTAACAGAGATGTTAATAAACAAGCTCTGAAAAATATGTTCAATAAATAATAGTACCATGAAAAAGAGCGGAATATTCCGCTCTTTTTTTATGGGATTTTGATTGGCTTGACTTTATATAATAAGTTGACTATAATAATTGAATACTAGTGAGCTATAATGTTAACAAAGCTATTTTTAAAAAAACATTTAAATAATGGTTGACATAGAACCTCTAAACTAGTATAATATATTTTGTGGTCGACGGGGCGTGGCTCAGTTTGGTAGAGTACCTGGCTTGGGACCAGGGGGTCGCAGGTTCGAATCCTGCCGCTCCGACCATCTAAAATGCGGGTGTAGCTCAATGGTAGAGCCCTAGCCTTCCAAGCTAGTCACGTGGGTTCGATTCCCATCACCCGCTCCAAAATGCGCCTGTAGCTCAGCTGGATAGAGCAACGGCCTTCTAAGCCGTGTGTCGCACGTTCGAATCGTGCCAGGCGCGCCATTATGACTTTAGAACTCTTATGTTTTCTAGGCTTTTAGCCAAAGAACATAAGAGTTTTTGTGTTTATAGGATAACGAGCGTAACGGTATTTTCTTATCATGTGAAAACTATTAGATATATCAATGTTTTTATCTATAGAAATGACTGTTGATTGGGTCTGCTTGTATTTCTTATGATTTTTAAACAGGGATTTGGTGGAATGAATGCGAAATATCAAGATATTATCAATAAAGGCGATGAATAATCAGATTGTAGATTTATAAACAAATGGTTAATCAAAAATTAGGGAGGCAACTGTATGTCACAAGTGCTTTTTCCAAGTTGCAAAGCACAGGCTACATATCGAAATGCCAGCGAAAGACTTAGCAAATACCTACAAGAAAAGCACGGTATGAAACCAATCGGCTGCTGTAGGGTAAAACACCAACAATTAACACCTGACGATACAGCTATTGTGGTTTGCAATAATTGTGCAGCAATTCTTGAAGAAAGTTCCCAAGCAAAGGCTATACAATTTATATGGGAGTTAATTGATGCAGATGAGCGGTTCCAATTTCCAGATTATCATGGAGCGGTTATGACCATACAGGATTGCTGGATTGCATTTGAAAAACGTCATGTACAGGAAACTGTACGATCATTGTTATCAAAAATGAATATTCAATATCTGGAATTAGAAGAGAATTATAATAAAACACGTTTTTGCGGAACAAACTTATTATCGCCCTGTACAGAAAGTAACGCAAAATTAGCACATAGGCGTTATGTGGTGGAAGGTGCACATATGTTTACACCTTGTACACCAGAAGAACAAGGTGAACACTTTCGTAGGCATTGCGAGAAAATCAAGACAGCTAGAGTGGTTTGCTATTGTAAATTTTGCACAGAAGCAATCAATCTAGGTGAAAAAAAGGGTATCCATATGTTGGAGCTTCTTTTTCCAAACGAAAAATAGAACAAATTAGATATATTATATATCTAAATAAAATCGGCATTTTACAATAATCTAATAAAAATTTAATATTTATATGGTTTTAACTTAATGCCTTACTCATCATATCCGATAATACTAATATATAACTTATGAAAAAGAAGCTGCAATTGCCAAGGAGGGCGAATTTATGATAGCAAAAGTTGCAAGTATTTATCGGAGCGAATATAAGAACAGTGAAGAAAAAAATGATGCATTCAGTGATAATAAAAATAAGCCGCAACAGACATTTTGTGAATTGCTAATGGTCGCGTTGAGAAAAAAGTCGCTTCATAATCTAAATACCAACAAAAAGCTTGTTGACAATAATGCTAAAATGGCTTATACTAAATAAGTGCCAATTGCACAATGACTCCGTAGCTCAGCTGGATAGAGCGTTTGACTACGAATCAAAAGGTCGCAGGTTCGAATCCTGCCGGGGTCGCCATTTTGATACTTTAAGTCTTTACGAATTTCGTAAAGACTTTTTTGTTGTTTTAAAAGGAATTTGGCTATGCTGTTTGCCAAATTCCTTTTTCTTAATTTTCTATTTCAAGTTAAACAATATCTGCAAGGGATACTTAGCAATTTGGCGAAGAATTTATTTAGCTTTGAATCTAACCAAAATCATACAACATACCGAAAAAAGCTGTAGGTCTGTGACAATACAATGAAAGGCAGGTGTTGGAATTTTGAATCTATCAAATAAAGATTATATGAATGGTATTGAGAAAGAACGACATATGGACATTATTGAAGGTGTGGAAATCAAGCGGTGTAGAAACGACCTTCATGCATATAAATCTCATGTCCACAATGAGCTTTCATTAGGGTATATTATAGAAGGGGCCACTGATTTGACATTGAATGATGGGACTATCTTTTATGAAACAGGTGATGGTGTCATTATTCCACCTTTAATGACTCACAGATGTGCACCAAAAGATATCAATCACTGGGTATATGTTATGTTATTTGTTGATCCCTGCTACTACGGTAATTTAGTAAGTTTTAATCAAGCGAAAAAGTTAGCAGGCAATCAGGCTCAGAAATTGAGAGGCTTTATTGAACAACTGCTAACAGAAGAAACTCCGGACATATTAGAAAATATACTTATTGAATTATTGATAGAGTTTGGTGAAAAAGAAATTTCGGAGACTATTGCTACAACTACAATCGACACGGTCAAAACCATCCATGATTATATATTAAGTCATGTGAATGACGTGATAACATTAGATAAGCTACAGCAAATAACTGGGCTAAATAAGTTTACAATCATAAGGAATTTTAAGAAATTATATGTCACTACACCTGCTGCATACCATCTGCAATATCGAGTAGCTGAAGCAAAAAGATTATTAAGTAAAGGTGTAGACGTGTTTGAGATTTGTGAGGAATTAAGATTTTATGACCAAGCTCATTTGATTCGCGAATTTAAAAAAATGTATGGAATTACACCAGTGACATATGTAGAGCAATTAAGAGGATAGTGTCAATTTTGTACAATACAGCTCCTTATTATTTAGCTAATCTAAACTCAATAAAGATAAGGAGTGTGGCTATGAATAGAGTTAAATTAGTACTTGTTATGATTATCTGGGGGAGCCTGGGAGTATTTACTAAATCAATTCCATTATCCGCTTTAAGCTTAGCTTTTCTGAGGGCATTAATTGCACTCCCGGTTCTTTTTGTTGTAATGAAAATGAAAAAAGCAGAAAAGGTAAATATATCGCTTTTAAAGCCATATATTATTTCAGGTATATTACTGGGTTTTGGCTGGTTAACTTTATTCTATGGATTTAAGCATACCAGCATTTCATCTGCTGTTATGATTTACAACATGTGCCCGGTATATGTCATGATAGCTGCACCACTAATACTGAAAGAGATTATCTCCAAGGTTCAAATTGCAGTGATTTTCATTTCAGTTCTGGGGTTATTTCTGATTGTAGGTCATAACATCCTTGAAGGTTATGGCTACATGGGGATGGTACTCAGTGCTATTTCAGGGATGCTTTATGCAATTAACCGCAGTATTCGAGTTAGAGTGGATAACCAAACTGCTACATTTGTTCAGATATTTACGGCAATGATTATTTTGCTGCCATTTGTATTGATAGATGGGAGCATTCTAACGGTTGTAGACTTGGATTTTACAGCAGTTATTTATACTATTCTATTAGGTGTATTACATACAGGTGTGGCCTATACTCTATTCTTTTCACTCTATACACATATGAGATCTGTTGAAATAGTTGCCTATAGTTATTTAGAGCCTTTGTTTAGTATTTTATTCAGTGTCATCTTTGTCGGAGAATTATTAATATTACCTCAGATTATTGGTGGGATGTTAATATTGGGCTCAACCTATGTTGGGGAAATACTTAAGGATAGGGAGTTATCTAAAGAAAAAGAACCTACTCAAATAAGCGCCAAATAGCTCGGTGCTGTATACGAGGAAAATCCGCTGTCAACTATAATGCTATTAAAAGGAAAGAGGATGGCAATTTTAAATTCGAATTAAAATAGTGGTAGATTGAATTCTGCCAGGTGGCACTTTATTTCGTAAAGACTTTTTATAGACCGCATTTTAAGCAGTTTGTTTAGTTACAATGATGAAATCTTTTTAGATCTGGAAAAATATGTTATAATAAGACGCAGGTTGTCAGGGATCGGTTAGCCATACCCTTTTTAGAAAGGGGGTGGTGCTTATGACTACATACGAAGCATTGACATTTGCTGTCGCATTTGCCACGCTTATGGTATTAGTCGTAAAAAAGAAATAACCGCCCCTGCTCAAATAGCGGCGGTTATTTCTTTAACTCCGTAATCCTGGGCTAACCGTTTGGTTAGACAGCCTGTAGGGCTGGCGTGTATCGAGCGCGTCAGTCCTTTTCTTATATTATACCCATAGATTGTAAAATATGCAATCGGCTAAATTGAATGAAAATGCAGAGTAGGTAAGCTCGGTAAGCTTGTTAACAGTTACATCACAAGGCTTATGAGGAGTGGCGTGAGCAACGGTTGCTGTTAATGGTAAGGATTGACAGCGATGCTTCTTTCCGCTAAAATTGAATCAATAGAGGAGTGAATGTTCATTCCTCTATTGATTCAATTTTTTCTTTGGGGTATTTATGAAAGATAAATTACAAGATAAAAAATCAGCTGCCTTGCAAGCAACTTTAGAACTCATATCTGAACAGGGGTTTCATGGCACTCCTATGTCGCAGATTGCTCAGCGGGCAAATATTGGTGTTGGTACAATATATCGTTATTTCTCAAATAAAGAAGACTTGATCAATGTTTTATATATTGATGTTAAATCGCGCCTTGCTCAATATACTTTGCGTAATTATCTAGAAAGCAGGCCAGTTCAGGAAAGCTTTTTGCTGCTGCTGAGCAATATTATTGAGTACTTCTTAGAGAACCCTGCCGAATTGTTATTTATTGAACAGTACGCGAACTCTCCTTTGATTACTGCGGCTACCCGCGCACAAGGAGTTCGCACGTTTGAGCCAGTTAATAATTTATTTAAACGTGCTAGCGAAGAACAATTGCTCAAAGAACTGCCTGTGGAAATGTTAAGCACGCTAGCTTATGGAGCAACGATGTCGCTGACTAAACTGTGTTTGTTCGGTAAAGGTAAACTTGACAAGGATACTCTTAATGCGGGAGTTAGCGCAATATGGGATGCAATTAAAAGATCATAGCAGCAAGTCTTTTTTTGTCATAATAGGAATGAATGTTCATTCCTATTATGACAAAAAGATATATAGTAATTGGTAAGCTGTGGCTACAGTTTTCTGAATCAGCAAATACTTTAAACAACAACTGTTTTTAGTGTTAAGAATAACTATTCAAATTGAGGAGGAGTAACATGTTGTACAGAAATTTTGGCAAAACGAACGAGCAGGTCTCCGTACTGGGGTTTGGCTGTATGCGGCTGCCGACTATTGGCAGCGATCCGACCCATATTGATGAAGAAAAAGCTATCCCCATGATTCGATATGCCATTGATGCAGGGGTCAATTATGTGGATACGGCGTATCCTTATCATGGGACAGGTTTTACACATGGCGGCGCAAGTGAGCCTTTTGTTGCTAAAGCTTTAAAAGACGGTTACAGGGAACGCGTTAAATTAGCCACAAAGCTTCCTAGTTGGTTGATTAAAAGTAGAGAAGATATGGATCGATATCTTAATGAACAACTGGATCGACTTCAAACCGACTACATAGATTTTTATCTAGTTCATTCACTGAATGCTGGTACATGGCCTGTGTTAAAGGAAGCAGGGATTAGTGATTTCCTGAATCAGGCCATGAAAGATGGCAGGATTAAGCATGCCGGTTTTTCTTTTCATGATCAGGTAGGTCTCTTTAAAGAAATTGTAGATTATTATGATTGGTCTTTCTGTCAGATTCAGTATAACTATTTAGATGAAGACTATCAGGCAGGCAAAGAAGGGCTAAAGTATGCGGCTGCCAAAGGTCTTGGCATTACGATTATGGAACCGTTACGCGGTGGCAATCTTGCCAATCTTCCACAAGCAGCTAATGATATGTTAAGTCAAGCTGATATCAGCAGAACACCGGCGGAATGGGCTTTACGGTGGGTTTGGAATCATCCTGAGGTCTCAGTAGTATTAAGCGGTATGACCACCATGGATCAGGTTGTGGAAAATGTAAAAGTGGCTGACGATGCAATCGCGCTTTCTCTGACGGCGAAAGAGCTTGAACTTGTAGATGGCGTAAAGAATCTTTTCCAAGAAAGAATTCGAGTGAATTGTACTGCCTGTTCTTATTGTATGCCGTGTCCTGAAGGGATACATATTCCCAACTGTTTCTCGATGTACAATGACCATTGGGTATTTGACGGTACTCCAGCAGCAAAACAGCGCTACAAGATTTTATCAAAGCTTGCAGCTCCTGCATCGAAATGTGTAGAATGCGGTAAATGCGAAAGTCATTGTCCTCAGAGTATTCCAATACGGGAAGAATTAAAGCATGTCTCAGCATTATTTGAATAAAAGTGTGCATGAATGCCTCTTAATTTTAGCAAGGTTCTAATTTGTGTATGTTAGAGAATATTCAGGCGTGACTTACAGAAAACATCAAGCTAAGCTTGATGTTTTCTGGTTTTTTGAAAGTAGCAGTAGCAAGAACTTTTAGATTTATTGTGCGTCTGGTATTGACATAATTTGTATTATGATGTAATATATGGACAAAGAATAAGTTCTCATTCATGTACGATGAAGTTACAACTAACAAGGGGTATTCGTGCCATTTGTTTAGTTGGTTTTTTTATGTAGAAACACTTATTTAGCTGATGGTAGGTGCGTTGTCCAGTTAGTAGCAGAATACTTTGATGAGGTGAATACTATGTTCGACAAAAAAAGCCTTAAGTATAAGTTAGTTGTTTTATTTACGATTTTTACGTTGCTGCCTGCTATTCTCGGCACTTTGGTCAACGTATATCTCAATGTTGTTGGAATGAGAGAGGCAACCATTCAAGCTAATTTAAATCTTACAACTCAAATATCAAATGAAATTAAACGGCATATGGACAATGCCCAGGGCATTGTGGAGGCCTTAGCAGATGCACCGCCGTCCACGACCTTTGATGCAAATGCTATTCGAGAAATGATTGTAGCGGCACAACAGAAAAATCCGCAGTTTGAGCTGATTTTCGCCATGGATGCTACCGGAATGCAAGTGGCGCGGACAAGTGGTAATCTTGCCAATCGCTCTGATCGTACTTATTTTCAGGAAGCGCTTAAAGGGCGTACTTTTTACACTGATGTGTACATTTCTGCTTTTACTAATGCACCTTGCGTAACGGTTTCTACACCAATTAAAAATAAGGATGGAGCCGTTATTGGTGTTTTAGCTGCCGATGTCAGTATTAAAGCTTTATGGGACATTGTTGAGAGATGCACAATTGGAAAAACTGGTTATGTTGATATTGTTGACCAAAAGGGTACTGTCTTGGCTCATCCTAATAAGGAACGGGTTTTTGCGAAAGACGATTTCCTTCGCTATGATTATGTTAAAAATGCACTGAACGGACAAAGTGGTTTCATGGAAGCCGTTTCTACTCGAGGTGATACAGCATTAACCGTGTATGGGCCTGTAGAAAAATATGGCTGGGGAGTACTCATTCATGAACCATTAGTTGAAGTGTATTCTTCCTTAATATATTCGAGTATTATTGCTGGAGTCATTTTACTATTGTCTATTTTGGCAGCCGTATATGCAGCCTTTAAGGTGGCCGGCGGAATTGTCAATCCGTTGAAAGAATTGATTGAAGCCGCCGATAAGGTGGCAAAAGGCGATTTGACTCATAATATTGAAATCAAAGGAGCTGCCGAGGTTACGCTGCTTGCCGATGAATTCAATACCATGACCACTCAGTTGCGTGATCTTATTGTACGGACTGCCAGTACGGCCCAGACGGTATCTGCGGCTTCGGAGCAGCTTTCTGCCGCAATTGGCGAAGTAGGTAAAGCCTCAGAGGAAGTAGCATCAACAGTTCAACACGTTGCTGCTGGGACTGGACAGCAGGTTGAGTTATCAATGAAATCCGCGGAAGTCATTGGCGGTATGGTTAAATTTAGTTCGGAGTCCACAAAAGCAGCTGAAGCGGTAGCTAGTGCTTCAGAGAATACTGAACGGGTAGCCAATGAAGGTGCAAGTCAGTCGCAAAGTGCTGTAACAATGATGAATCAAATCCAATCTGATGTAAATAACACTGCGAGAATGATCCATGTATTGGGTGACAAGTCACGTCAGATCGGCCAAATTGTCGATACCATTACCGGATTAGCTGGCCAGACTAACCTATTAGCGCTTAATGCTGCAATTGAAGCAGCTCGCGCCGGTGAACAGGGAAGAGGGTTTGCTGTGGTTGCCGATGAGGTTCGCAAACTAGCTGAGCAATCCGAAAATGCAGCCAAAGAGATATCCTCCATTATTGGGGCTATTCAACAGGAAACGCTTGAAGCCGTTGCTGCCATGGATAAAGGCAGTAAAGAAGTTGCTGTTGGTGTGTCAGTCGTGGAAGCTTCGGGATCTGCGTTTAGAGATATTCACCAGGCTATTAAGGATATGAATGGACAAATCAAGCATATTGTACAATTATCCAATCAGCAAAGATCAGGCAGTGTTGAGGTCGAGCAGGCTGTCAGCCATATTGCCGATGTAGCCAGATCCAATGCGGCTAGTGCGGAACAAGTTGCTGCAGCGAGTGAAGAACAGAATGCTGCGGTGCAAGAAATTGCTGCCTCAGCGGCAAGCCTGGCGCAAATGGCGCATGATTTGCGAAATGCTGTAAGTAAGTTTTCGGTTTAACCAATCAAGTAGATAACCCAAGCGTAATGATCGCTTGGGTTTTGCTTTTGCTAGTCCCTGTAAATAGAATAAATTGATGATATTTTATGCTTGACATAAATATGGAGGCTTGTTATAATATATTTTGTCGTCAGGCGATGACAACGTGGTGGCTGTGGTGAAGTGGTTAACACGGCGGATTGTGGCTCCGTTACCCGAGGGTTCGAATCCCTTCAGTCACCCCAATTTTACTGGGGCGTCGCCAAGTTGGTAAGGCACGGGACTTTGACTCCCGCATGCGTTGGTTCGAGTCCAGCCGCCCCAGCCATAATATGATCCACTAGCTCAGTTGGTAGAGCACCTGACTTTTAATCAGGGTGTCGATGGTTCGAGCCCATCGTGGATCACCATTTAACTTAATACGCGGGAGTGGCGGAATTGGCAGACGCACCAGACTTAGGATCTGGCGGGTGACCGTGGGGGTTCAAGTCCCTTCTCCCGCACCATTCAACAATGATGAGGCTTTCAGGAATTTATTCTGAAAGCCTTTGTTTATTAACTTCGATTATTTTGGGAGGTATTATTATGGAACCTTTATTCTATTGTGTGGTGAATTGTCTTTGCCTGGAAATGTAAACTGGAATGCAGGCTTGCTTTTAGATTGGTATGACAAACATAAACGGCAGCTGCCTTGGCGTGAACGGCGAGATGCCTATGCCATCTGGGTTTCTGAGATTATGCTGCAGCAGACGCGGGTGGATACCGTTATACCTTATTATCAACGCTGGATGCAGCGGTTTCCCAATTTAGAAACCTTGGCACAATCTGAAGAAACTGAAGTCGTTCGTTACTGGGAAGGGCTCGGTTATTATTCGAGAGCACGCAATTTGCGGTGTGGGGCTATCGAGGTGGTTGAGCGTTTTGGAGGAAAAGTACCGCATACTATCGCCGAATTACGCTCTCTTTCCGGGATTGGTGAATATACGGCAGGAGCTATTATGAGCATTGCCTATAATCAGCGAGTTGCGGCCGTGGATGGCAATGTTCTCCGGATTATCAGCCGCCTTGAGAATATTAGCGATGATGTTGCTAAGCCAGCTGTTAAACGTCAGATTACCGCATTAGTTCATGCAAAAATACCGGATGATCGCCCTGGCGACTTTAATCAGGCTCTTATGGATTTGGGAGCAAGTATTTGTCTGCCGCGAGCACCGCTTTGTGATCAATGTCCTATAAGCCGTAATTGTGAAGCTTTTGAGCAGGGAATACAGCAAACGCTGCCTGTCAAAACTCCCAAGAATAAGCCGGAACCGGTGTTTGTTGTAGCAGGTATATTACGGGATGGTGCCGGACGTTTTTTGTTGAGGAGACGTCCTGAGCAGGGATTATTAGCAGGGATGTGGGAGTTTCCGTCCATTGAGACTGCGGATAAGCCTGCTGATTTAGAAGATTTAAAGCGGCTTTTTACCGAGCATACGGAACTGCTGGACATAACAGAGGAGCCCTTTTTTGCTACAACACATACGTTTTCTCATCGGCGTTGGTTTATTGCTTTTTATCAGTTAATCAGTAATCTGCAAAGCTTTGATATGGCTGAAAGCGTTTGGGTTGATCCGGCATCCTGGAGCGAAATGCCCTTTGCAGGTCCGCATCGACAGGCTGCAATGCGTTTATTAGCAGAAGATATGACGGCTGCATATAAAGAAAGAATCTAAGCGTTTATATTACCGCTTGGGCCAGAGTGCTAACCATAAAGAATTTTTTCGATAAGGTATGAAAAAATGCTAGACAAGTAAAACATATTATGTTATCATAATACAGGTGAGAGGCGAGCTTGAGTTTTCTCATCATGCGGGAGTGGCGGAATTGGCAGACGCACCAGACTTAGGATCTGGCGGGTGACCGTGGGGGTTCAAGTCCCTTCTCCCGCACCACTTATAAATCGGAAACTTCTAAGATTTTTCTCTTAGAAGTTTTTTTGTTTTTCTGATACTTTATGCTGATTTGTGACAATCTAGGATTTCATTATTCGGCTAAGTTTCAGGCATAAAAAAAGAATGGTTAAAACCATTCTTTTTTTATTAGGTAAGTTTATAGTTGGCTGCCATCTTCTGGTGGGATCTTAGTAATGAGTACTTTATCAACACGAACTCGGTCCATATCCACAATCTCAAACCGGAAGCCATTCCAGTCAAATTTCTCAGAAGTCGTAGGAATATAACCAAGATATGAAATAATGAATCCACCTAATGTCTGGAAGTGGTCGCGGTCTTCATCTGGTAATTCATCCACGTCAAAGGTCTCTTTAAACTCATCAATTGGCAGCAGGCCATCAACAAGCCAGGAACCGTCATCACGCTGGGTAATTTGAATGTCATCAGGCTCGTCGGCAAGGCCGATATCGCCAATAATTTCAGATAATATATCATGAAGGGTGATAAACCCTACAACTCCGCCAAATTCGTCAAGTACGACGGCTTCATGCGTACCCGATTGTTTAAAGGCTTCTAGAATTTTAAATGCTTTCATTGATTTTGGAATGAACATAGGGGTACGAATGGCTGTTTCAAGATTAAGACGTTTTGATTCTAAACTTGAAACCAGTAAATCGCTGGTATAGATAATGCCAACAAAGTCATCTAGACTACCTTTAGCCACTGGAAACCGAGTGTGGGAGCTATCGTTGATAATTTGTAGATTCAGCTCAATTGGATCTTCTAAATCCAACCAAATCATTTGCGTTCGTGGTGTCATGATGGCATAGGCTTTTAGATCACCTAAACGAAAAATTTTCTCAACCATATCTTGCTCTGTCTTTTCAAATGTTCCGGCTTCGGTGCCTTGCTCGATAAGAATTCTGATCTCATCCTCGGTAACTGGCGGTTCTTGCGATGGTTTAACTCCAAGCATTGAAAGAGTAAAATTAGTGGAGTAGCTGAGAAAATTTACGATGGGTGAAGCGATCTTGGAAAATGTTCGCATGGGTCGGGCGATAAGAGCGGCTATAGGTTCAGGGTTGTTTAGCGCCAGCTTTTTGGGGACAAGTTCACCTAAGATGAGTGATAAATAAGTAATGACTGAAATAACGATAAGCAATGCCGCCGCATCGCTATGCTCACTGATAAATGGAATTGCCTTCAACTGTGGTGCTAACATTTGAGAGAGTGTTGCGCCGCCAAATGTACCAGTAAGAATGCCAATTAAAGTAATGCCAATTTGAATTGTCGATAAGAGTGGTGTCGGTTCTTCTGCCAATTCTAATGCAGCTTTTGCCCCTGCATCGCCAGAATCAGCCCGCTTTTCCAGTCTTGCTTTGCGGGAGGATACGATAGCCATTTCAGTCATGGCGAAAATGCCGTTTGCAATGATTAGTGCCAATATAATAGCAATTTCTAAACCTACCGAAGGCGTGTCCAAATAAGTTTTCACACTCCTTGTTTTTAGTGAAAAACTGTAACTTAGTTTTTCGTTTATTTTTTAAAATTATATCACATTACTTTCTTTAACCAAAGTATTCCAGGTTAATTAAATTTAGAATTTGCTATAATTCGATAAGAAATGAATGTCTGTGTCTCAGGCATTAAAAATAAGTATTGCAATTTTTTGATAAAATAGTTATTATTGTAAATAATAATGTTACTATTTAAGAAAGGTGTTAATCATGGAAAATCTTATTCATGTTTTACGTAATAAGGGATTTAAAATTACGCCACAGCGCCGGGCTGTTATTGCCGCACTTTTTGAATGTGGAAAATTTCCCACTGCTCAACGAATTTTAGATCAGGTTCGGAAAACCACTCCAGACGTTAGTTTTGACACGATTTATCGAAATCTAAGCTTGCTGACTGATCTTGGAGTACTTCATGAGATAAATACTAAAGGCCGTGATGGTAATGTTTTTGAAATTGTTGCTGACAATCACCATCACCATCTAATTTGTATCAGTTGTGGTGCAACTCAGTGTCTGGACTTTTGCCCAATCAGCTCGTTTGATTTAAGTAAAGCTGAAGAGAAGGGATTTCAGGTGACATCACATGCACTTGAGTTTTATGGATATTGCCGAGAATGCCGTAGTGCCAGTTAGGGATTTCAGATTGTTTTTTAGTTGATAAGGAGGATTTGTGAAATTGCGAAAGAAAATGTTTGCCTATTTGCTTTTAGTTTGCTTAGTGTTTAGTTTAGTGGGTTGTGGCAGTCAAACGGCTAAAACCAACTCTGATAGTGAAAAAATGAAGGTAGTTACAACCATTTATCCCGTGTATGAATTTGTTCGGCAGGTTGGCGGTGATAAAGTTGAAGTGACTATGTTATTAAAGCCGGGAGTAGAACCACATGATTGGGAACCTACGGCCAAAGAGTTAGCCGAAATTAAAAAGGCTAAAGTGTTTTTTTATCATGGTGCGGGACTAGAGCCGGTCGATAGATTGCTGACTCAAGAGGTACTTGGTACAGCACAAGCTGTTGAGGTCAGTAAGGGAATTGAACGCATCATCGAACAAGAGGATGCAGATGAGCATGAACATCAAGCAGGCCATACCGAAGATAAGCATCATCATGATGAAATTGATGTACATACTTGGCTTGATCCTGAGAACGTACAACAGGAAGTGCAAGTGATTGCTGAAGCATTAGCTGCAGCTGATTCAAAAAATCGTGATTATTATTTAAAAAATGCCGAAAAGTATAATCTTGAATTAGCTAAACTTGATCAAGAGTATAAGAGTGTTTTAGCTAAGGTTACCCGTCGAGATATTGTAACCAGCCATGCTGCTTTTGGCTATCTTGCAAAACGCTATGATTTGCATCAATTAGCGGTTATGGGCTTGTCCCCTGATAGTGAGCCTACTCCGGATAAGATGGCTCAGATCGTTGATTTCTGCCGAGAGCATAACGTAAAGTACATCTTTTTTGAAACATTAGTCAGCCCCAAGCTATCACAAACGATTGCCAAAGAAACAGGCGCTGATCTGCTTGTATTAAATCCAATTGAAAGCTTGACTGAAGAGGAAATAAAACAAGGGAAGAATTATTTAATCATTATGCGTGAGAATCTTGAAAATCTGAAGAAAGCTTTAAATTAGCAGATAAACCTTAAAATAGAGAAGCAGCGCTTGACGCTGCTTCTCTATTTTTATGGGCAAGCTAAATGCGCTGCAAACACTGCGGTTTGCAGTTTGGTCTAGGATAGCAAGTGCTTGGATTACAGGTAGGGCGGCAAGCTGGGTAGCAATAACGCGGCTGGCAAAAACGAGGCCGGCATACCGGACTGCAAGTAGTCGGGTTACAAGTCGGGCGACAGGCCGGATTGCAAGAAGGATTGCAGGAAGGCCGGCAGCGTGGATTGCAAGGTGTAGATGTAGGCAGACAGCCAACGCCTGTATTGGGGTTGCAGGGAGTGGCTGTAGGGAGACAGCCAACACCGCCTGTATTGGGATTGCACGGAGTAGCTGTAGGCATGCAGCCAATATTGCCATTTACACGCTCATCTTCATACTCATCTTCAAAATGATTATTTTGGGTATCGTCTTCATACTCGGTCATTTCGGGCTCTTCCCATTTTGGTGTTCTGGACTTGCCCTTATCGGCCATTCTATTCAGCCTCCTATTTATTTAATCTCAGTGGAGCAAGGTTCTTGCTCCCATATACCGGTATAAGGATTGTATGAGCAGCCTGCAGAGCAAGCCAGCCAGCGTTTTTGACTGTCGCTGCCCTGTGCTAGAGGACGGCAGTCATTGCAAGCATAGCGATACTCACAGTCTTTACATTTATCGATGGTATCTTTGGTTGTATGCCAAATGGCTTGCAGCGGCGCTGCATTAAGTATAGCTGACAGTTTTGTAGATAATATGTTTCCGCAGACTTGATTGCGGGCGAAGATACAGGGAATCACATCGCCATTTGCGGTAACGGCAATTTTCCCGGTTAAACAGGAATGACATTGTTGGGCTGTGTAAAAAGATTGTTCGTCAGTATAGAAAGGCGGCTTAATAGGCTGCTTGACGTAAGCGGTGGGGAGTAGGTCCTTATCATCACCACGACCAGTTGGACGTACTACATCAGGTGGCGTTGCCTCAATACCAAGACTTTTGCATAAATTCATGATATTTTCCGGTTGGTCTTCATTGGCTTTCATAATGATGGAAGCAATTCTTAAAGGTATTTCTGCTGCAATTATTTTTTTGACAGCGCTGAGTGTTTTCTCGAAACTTCCTTGATTCAAGGTCACTCGATCATGCACCTCGGCATTATCAGCATAAATGGTTGTAGCAATATTTACGTTATATTGCTTGAAAAAATCAATATTGGAATCATTAATCAACGTCGCATTTGTAAATATTTCGATAAAATCAAAGCCTTCATTGCTTGCTTTTATGACTAAATCCTGCCAATTCTTATAAAGCAGTGGTTCGCCGCCGATCAATTGAATAGCGGTTGCTCCTGCCTGACGTGCTTCAGATATTAAATTAAGCCAGCGTTCATGCGGGACTTTATCGGTATCTTTGATGGTTGGCCCGCTAGTTGCGTAACAATGCAAACATTTATTATTGCAGCCTGAAGTAAGTTCCAGCCAGAGAAATTCAATTTTAGCCGAAGTTTTTTCTGCAGCTGGTTGAGACGAACGAGTAGGGGGAGCGGAATAAAAAGAGCCTAATCCTTTGCTGGTTAAGCCATCTAAGAATTGCAGATAAACTTGATCGGCTTGACTGTTGCCATCTAGAAGCTGATCAATCTTTTCATGATGACAAGCTTGCAGCAGTTCTACTGCGCCACGATTAATCGAATATACTTTACCACTGGCGAAATCGTAAATGGCACCCCGTGATGCTCCTTTTACCAGCTCGCAGTGCTGGTGAAGTCGATAATACAACTGTTGTTCACCCCTTTATCCTGTCAGTCTTATACATAATATGCAAGATTGTTCCTTGATTGTGCTAAACGACCAAAAGTAATTAGGAGCTGACAATTTTGAATTCAGTTGGTTGACAACTTTTAAAAGTTTATGTATAATCAATAATGTCTTAAATGAACTTATGCGGAAATAGCTCAGCGGTAGAGCATCGCCTTGCCAAGGCGAGGGTCGCGAGTTCGAATCTCGTTTTCCGCTCCATATGACGGGTTACCCGGCAGGTATAACTGCTGGGTTTTTTTGCATATACTTGTGTTTGCTAGATAATTATGGTATGATGTGTGGTATGGCAAATAAGGTTTTTGGGTGCTGGATCTTTGGAAAAAGTTAACTAGATAACCATAGAAAACCTGTTAAATTGGTAATAATAATATAAAATGGGAGGACACAGTATAAATGAAAGTAACAGCGGAAAGAATAGACAATCATAAAGTCGTCTTAGAGATGGAAGTACCACAGGTTGAAGTCGCAAAGGCATTGGAAAAAGCTTATACTAGAATGGCTAATAAAGTGAATATTCCAGGCTTCCGTAAAGGAAAAGCTCCTCGTAATATTCTAGAAATGCGTGTAGGCAAACAAGCACTTCTTGATGAGGCGTTCGATATTCTTGCACCAACTGCATATAATAAAGCATTGGCTGATGAAAAAATTGAACCAGTTGGCCGTCCTGACATTGAGGTAGTGACTTTAGATGAGAATCAACCATTGGTTTTCAAAGCTACTATTGTTGCAAAACCGGAGATTGTACTGGGTCAATATAAAGGTCTGAAAGTAGCCAAAGAATCAGCTGAAGTGAGTGAAGATCAAATCAAAGCTCAAATCGATGGTTTATTAGACCATAATGCTAAAATGGTAGTTGTCGAAGGCGCAAGCTTAGAAAACGGCGATTTTGCAGTGATCGACTTTGAAGGCTTTATTGATGGTATTCCATTTAGCGGCGGTGAAGGAAAAGGTTATCCGTTGCAATTGGGTTCAGGCAGCTTCATTCCAGGCTTTGAAGAGCAGCTTCTAGGTGCTAAAGCTGGCGAAGAAAGAGAAGTTAACGTAAGTTTCCCTGAAGATTACCATGTAAAAGAATTAGCAGGAAAAGCTTCAGTCTTCAAAGTGAAAATTCATGATGTTAAACGCAAAGAATTGCCTGAATTAGATGATGATTTTGCAAAAGACGTAAGTGAGTTTGATTCAGTAGAGGAATTAAAGGCCGATATCAAGAATAAATTAGAACAGGCTGCGCAAGAAAAAACAGAACGCGACTTCCGGACTGCTGTTGTAAAACAGGCTATGGAAAATGCTACTGTTGATATTCCTGAAGTTATGGTGGAAGAGCGCATTGACCACATGATTGAAGAGTTGGATATTAGTTTGCAAAATCGTGGTATGAAGCTTGAAAATTATTTACAATATGCTAATATGGACATGAATACATTGCGTCAGAATTATCGGGATGCAGCATTACTTAATGTTAAAACCGATCTAATGCTGGAAGCAGTTGCTAAAGCAGAAGCTCTTGAAGTAAAACCTGAGGATATGGAAGCTGAAGTTATTGCAATGGCTCAATCTTATGGTGCTTCACCAGAGCAAGTTAGCAAAATTATTCGTGAGCAAGGCCGTATCGGTGACTTGGCTGCTTCAATTATTCGCAAAAAAGCTGCTCAATTTATCATTGATAATATTGAAAAAGAATAATAAGCATTACGAATCGCGATACCGAGTACTAATAATAAACTGAGGTGGTTTCCATGAATTACGTGCCAATGGTAGTAGAGCAATCTAACCGCGGCGAGCGGGCGTATGACATTTATTCGCGTTTATTAAAAGACAGGATTGTTTTTATCGGTGGTCCAATTAACGATCATGTAGCGAATTTGGTAATCGCTCAATTGTTATTCTTGGAATCAGAAGATCCTGATAAGGATATCCATTTGTATATCAATAGTCCTGGCGGTGTGGTAACTGCTGGTCTAGCCATTTACGACACCATGCAGTACATTAAACCAGATGTCTCCACCATTTGCTTAGGTTTAGCAGCAAGCATGGGTGCATTATTGTTGGCGGCAGGCGCCCCAGGTAAAAGATATGCGTTACCTTACGCTCGGATTATGATCCATCAGCCATTAGGCGGAGCGCAAGGGCAAGCAACCGATATCGAGATACAAGCTAGAGAAATTTTACGTTTACGGGAAGTCGGCAATGAGATTCTTGTCCGGCATACGGCGCAGCCGCTTGAGCGAATTCAAAACGACACTGAAAGAGATTTCTTTATGTCTAGTGAACAAGCGAAGGAGTATGGCATTATTGATTCAGTCATTGTCCGAGGGGAAAAACGTACTGAGAGCTCTAAATAGAGAGGTGATAGCATGTTAAAGTTTGGGGATGACAAAGGTCAACTAAAATGTTCATTTTGCGGTAAGCTACAGGAGCAAGTAAAAAAATTAGTAGCTGGTCCCGGGGTATATATTTGTGATGAATGTATCGAATTGTGCAATGAGATCATAGAAGAAGAACTCAGTGAAGACATCGATATGGAACTCAAGGAAATTCCCAAACCTAAGGAAATTAAAGACATACTTGATCAGTATGTAATTGGTCAGGATCAAGCTAAAAAGACATTATCAGTTGCTGTATACAACCATTACAAACGCATTAATCTTGGAACTAAGATGGATGATGTGGAGCTGCAGAAGTCTAATATTGTAATGTTGGGACCCACTGGTAGTGGTAAAACTTTACTTGCACAAACACTGGCTAAGATATTAAATGTTCCATTTGCTATTGCTGATGCTACATCTTTGACAGAAGCTGGCTATGTTGGCGAAGATGTTGAAAATATTCTTTTGAAGCTCATTCAGTCAGCTGATTATGATGTGGAAAAAGCCGAAAAAGGTATCGTTTACATTGACGAAATTGATAAAATTGCCCGTAAGTCTGAGAACCCATCAATTACGCGTGATGTCTCCGGTGAAGGTGTTCAGCAAGCGTTGCTAAAAATTCTTGAGGGAACTGTCGCCAGCGTACCGCCGCAAGGAGGACGCAAGCATCCGCATCAGGAATTCATTCAGATTGATACCACGAATATCTTATTCATTTGTGGTGGTGCTTTTGATGGAATTGAGAAGCTTATTGGCGCCCGTACAGGCAAGAAAACCATGGGCTTTGGGGCTGAAGTAGTAAGCAAGGAAAAGAAAAAACTGGGTGATGTACTTAAAAATATATTGCCAGAAGACTTGCTAAAATTTGGTCTTATTCCTGAATTTGTTGGTCGTCTGCCTGTAATTGTTACACTCGACGCCTTGGATGAGGACGCTCTGGTTCGTATCCTGTTGGAACCTAAAAATGCTCTGATCAAGCAATATCAGAAGTTCCTAGATATGGATAACGTACAATTAGAATTTAAAGAAGAGGCTTTGCGTGCAATTGCACAAGAAGCTTTAAAAAGAAATACAGGTGCTCGTGGCCTCAGAGCCATCATTGAAGGCATTATGTGCAATGTCATGTATGAAGTTCCATCAAGAACTGATGTAACGAAATGCACCGTGACTAAAGAAGTGGTTCTGAGTAAAGAAGAACCCATGCTTTGCACAATTGATCGCAAGAGTAAGAAAAAAGAAGAATCGGCATAAAAACAAAGGAGATTTATCTCCTTTGTTTTTTTTATCATGGGCAGCCGGCGGCATAAAAAAAGACTTGGTTAGCAAGTCTTTTTTTTAATATATTTGATCATTTAATGCCATTTGACAACAACTTTTTTATTCATAAAATACTAAGATTTTGTTTACAATAATTTGCTGCATGCTCGCTTTTTACCAGGATAAAAATGTTTTGTCGGTTCATACTAGAAAGGTAATCAAAGGTTTAATGAGAGGAGGTTTTGTGTCGAAGTGGATTATGCCGTAAATATTATAACCTTTATCCAGTTCTTTTTTGCGATTGTTATTGGGCTTTACTTTCTGAATTTGTTGAAGTCACAGCAAGGAAATAAAGTTGCCATTGATCGTGAATCCCGGAAAGAAATGGATAAACTACAGCGCTTACGGGAAGTATCTTTAACTGAACCCTTGTCTGAAAAAACAAGACCATCAACTTTTGCTGAGATTATTGGGCAAGAAGAAGGATTAAAAGCGTTAAGAGCAGCTCTTTGTGGCACTAATCCGCAGCATGTCCTGATTTATGGGCCACCGGGAGTTGGCAAGACAGCTGCCGCACGGCTGGTTTTAGAAGAGGCGAAGCGGCATCCATTATCACCATTTGCTACAGCCGCTAAATTTATTGAAATGGATGCAACAACTGCGAGATTTGATGAACGCGGAATTGCCGATCCACTCATTGGCACAGTTCATGATCCGATTTATCAGGGAGCTGGCGCAATGGGGGTGGCTGGAATTCCACAACCCAAACCAGGTGCTGTGACAAAAGCTCATGGCGGAATATTGTTTATAGACGAAATTGGAGAATTGCATAATATTCAAATGAACAAGCTGCTTAAAGTACTGGAAGATCGGAAAGTATTTTTAGAAAGTTCCTATTATAATAGTGAAGATACGAATATTCCCAACCATATCCATGATATTTTTCAAAATGGACTTCCGGCTGATTTTAGACTAGTGGGGGCAACGACTAGAACTCCGCAGGACATACCGCCTGCTATCCGGTCCCGGTGTGTCGAAATCTTTTTCCGCCAGTTGCTGCCAGATGAAATTAGTAAAATATCACGCAATGCAGCTAAGAAGATTGACTTCGCTATTGCCGATGGAGCTATCGATGTAGTGAAAAACTATGCGACTAATGGTCGCGATGCCGTAAATATTATTCAAATATCTGCCGGTATTGCTTTAAATGAACGGGGAAAATCAATTATTGCCGATGACGTTGAGTGGGTTGTAAACTTTGGTCAGTATAGCCCGCGGCCTGATAAAAAAATTCCGCTTATCCCACAAGTAGGATTTGTTAACGGCTTGGCTGTATATGGAGCGAATATCGGTACAGTTATGGAAATAGAGGTATCAGCCGTACCTAATTTGTTTGGCAATGGCAAACTTACAGTCACTGGCGTCGTTGATGAAGAAGAAATTGGCTCACCTGGCCGGACGATAAGACGGAAGAGTATGGCTAAAGGCTCAGTTGAGAATGTATTGACAGTATTATCAAACCGATATAAGATTAATTTTCAGAAGTATGATATTCATGTGAATTTTCCCGGCGGAGGACCTATTGATGGACCATCTGCCGGAATTACCATGGCTGTTGCAATATTCTCAGCAATCAAGAATATTGCAGTAGACAATAAAGTGGCTATGACTGGCGAAATTTCGATACGCGGTTTTGTAAAACCAGTTGGTGGTGTAAGTGCGAAAATAACGGCAGCAAAGCAGGCTGGTGCGTTAAAAGTGCTTATTCCTAAAGAAAATTGGCAAGAGATGTATAGAAATTGCGGAATCGAAGTAATAGCCATCGAAACTATTGATGAAGCAATTGATCACGCTTTGATGGGTGAAGGGCAAAGCCGATTATTAGAGTCTGGGATTGTCCAGCCAGATTTATTAACTGCCACAGGTGTAAATCTACATATGGCAGGTTTAGAACAGTGAGAAGCTTGTATTGTTGGGAGTTTGTTAGCAATAAACAAAAAAACGACATTCGAGATCAATTCGAATGTCGTTTTTTTGTTTAAGATGGAGCTATTCATACTTGAGAACTTACTTCTTGCTGCAGGAACTGCCTGAATTCACTGCCATTGATACATTCATCGACAAGTAATATCTTGGTAACAGCAAGCAGTTGATGTTCATGTTTTATTAATACATCCCGAACATCTTTTTCAATTTCTTTTAATATGGAAGTAATTGTCGTGTGCAGCAATTCTTGCGGAATATCGTCAGGTGATAGAATACCAAGCTCAGACATACCGCCAAAGATAATTTGTTTAGTATAATCAACAGCAACTTTAAAGTCATTCGCTGCACCAGTGCTGCGATTGTTAAAATGTAACTCTTCGGCAATTGCCCCAGCTAAAGCTACAGCAATTTTTCCCTTCAAATAATCCAGTGTATACAAATAGATATCATCGGACTGGGTTTGTCGTACATAGCCAAGAGCAATACTGCGTGAGGCTACGTTAACAGAGGCAACCGAACCAGGCACCATGATTTCGCTCAGTAGGGCATGGCCAGCTTCATGGATAGCAATTCGATGTTTTTCGGCTTCATTAGGAATGCGATCAAGCTTTTCTCCCATCATGACTTTTTCAATTGCATTCTTAAAGTGATGGGCGTTTATTTCGGCAAGATTTTCTCGCAATGCCATAATAGCCGCTTCGTTTGTAACACTTTCCAAATGAGCCCCAGAAAAACCAAAGGTATCAGCGGCAATGTTTTCAAGGGAGACGTCCGTTGATAATGGCTTATTGCGGGTATGGAGATCAAGAATATGCAAACGGCCTGTTTTATCAGGCAAGTCGACTCGTACTTGACGATCAAAGCGGCCTGGGCGCAATATAGCAGGATCAAGAATATCAACCCGATTTGTGGCTGCAACCACTAAGATTCGTACAGGTTCATTATTTGATAATCCATCCATCTGTACAAGTAACTCATTCAAGGTTTGATCATATTCTAAATTACTATTGCTTTGCCCGCGCTTTCCACCCAGGACTTCAATTTCATCAATAAAAATTACGGCACTGTCTTTTTTCGCGTTTCGGGCTTGTTGCTTGGCTTGATTAAATAATTGACGAATTCGCTGTGCACCGACACCAACATACATTTCTACAAATTCTGATCCACTGGCGGCAACAAAAGCGGAATCGGTAAATTGAGCTGCAGCTTTTGCTAGTAAAGTTTTACCTGTTCCTGGTGGACCGTTTAATAAAATACCTTTTAAGGGGCGGATGCCAAGTTGATTTAATCTCTCGGTATCTTTTATAAACTCTAGAGCTTCGCGGAGCTCGTTTTTAGCAACTTCCTGACCACCTATATCTTCAAACTTTACTAGCTGGCCGGAACTCTCTTTGGTACTTAAGGTGGCAAAGGATTTACCGCCAAGCCGTGATTTATTGAGATAAATAAATCCACCGATCATCGCTATGAAGAAAATTACAGGTAGGATATCATAGCCCTGCGTCGCGAAGAATAACAAGAAGCCGCCTATGATTCCAATGGCAACGTCCAAACGCCGCATCATTTCACCTCCAGATCAGGTTGTCTTGGGACAACGATGTACATATTACTGTTCTGGCTGCTTAATTGCAAATAGACGTATTTTGCATCAACAAAAACCTGGGCATTACTGCCGCTCGCAGCAGCTTTACTTTGGATTTTTTCAGACATTAATCCAAAATTACCAGTAAAGATGGCTTCTTGGATGTAGTAGTGAATAGAATAGTATAGCTGTTCTAGTTCAGGTGTTCGAGAATCGTTGATGATTATTTTATATTTCTTGTGTCCTAAAACGTTGAATATGCGATCATTCAGAGCTTTATATGTTGTTTGTAAGTTTGTTACATGGGCTAAAGTCACATTGATTTTCACTGTAGAATCATTTTGACTATTTTTCTCCAGGAATGCAGATTCAACGCCATCGATTCCTTGAGCAATTTGAGACATTGGCTTAGCTATGGCTAGTTGCTGCCATAAAAATTGTCCGCCAAACAGTACTGCTAGCGTTACAATTATAGTAAGCCCCACGATTGACCAACGGTAATTTTGCCAATTCATGCGGTTTCCTCCTTCTAATCTGAAGCGGGCAACACTGTTTTAGTTAACATAACAATTATATCATTTAGGTAATTATAGCGCAAAGACAAAAATTTGGCGTATTTTTTGGCTAATGATACCATTATTAAAGGATTTCGTGCTTGTCATAAGAATATTTATATTTACGGGCGTTGAAACTAACAATGAATTTTAGGAACTCAAAAGGAGGCTATACACATGGCAAAAAGACGTACAATTCCACTACTGCCGCTTCGAGGCATTTTGGTATTTCCATATATGATTATTCATCTCGATGTGGGACGGGAAAAATCAATTAGTGCATTGGAAGAAGCGATGGTTCACGACCGCCTGATTATGCTGGCAACACAAGTTGATGCGCAAAATGATAAGCCTGAACCAGATGATATTTTTAATGTCGGCACAGTTGCCGAGATTAAACAGCTGCTAAAACTGCCAGGCGGTACAATCCGGGTTTTAGTTGAAGGCTTGCATCGGGCTGAGATTACGAAATATAAAGAACTTGAACCGTTCTATCAAGTTGAAATTACTGAATTTGATGATACTGGTGCAAAAACGCCAGAGATTGAAGCGCTTACCCGCACTGCGGTTCACCAATTTGAGCAATGGGTAAAACTGAGCAAAAAAATTCCGCCTGAGACGCTGGTTTCAGTTGTGGTGGTTGAAGAACCGGGACGTTTAAGTGATTTAATTGCCAGTCACTTATCATTAAAGATTGAAGATAAGCAGGCTTTATTAGATGCTGTGGAAATTAAAGACCGCCTGGAAACGCTTTGTGAAATTCTTGGTCGGGAAATGGAAATTCTTGAATTAGAGAAAAAAATTAATGTGCGTGTTCGCAAGCAGATGGAAAAAACCCAAAAGGAATATTACCTGCGTGAGCAGCTAAAAGCAATTCAAAAAGAATTAGGCGAAAAGGATGACCGGACATCAGAAGTCGCTGAATATCGTGAAAGACTAAAAGAGCAGGAATTCCCGCCAGAGGTTGCTGAAAAAATCAATAAGGAAATTGAGCGTCTTGAGAAGATGCCGCCGATGGTGGCTGAAAGTGGCGTTATTAGAACCTATCTGGATTGGCTATTTGCTCTGCCTTGGGCCAAACAAACGGATGACAGCCTGGATATCGTAAATGCCCAGACCATTTTGGATGAGGATCATTACGGCCTGGAAAAAGTTAAAGAGCGTATTCTTGAGTATTTATCTATCCGTAAACTTACTGAGACAATGAAAGGCCCGATCCTGTGCTTAGTTGGGCCGCCAGGGGTTGGTAAAACTTCATTGGCGCGATCCATTGCCCGCTCTATGGATCGCAAGTTCGTTCGAGTTTCCTTAGGCGGAGTTCGTGATGAGGCTGAAATCCGTGGTCATCGCCGGACTTATGTCGGAGCTTTACCTGGCCGGATTATTCAAGGGATGCGGACTGCTGCTTCAAAGAATCCCGTGTTTTTGCTTGATGAAATTGATAAAATGAGTGCAGATTTCCGGGGAGATCCTTCTGCTGCATTATTAGAGGTGCTTGACCCAGAGCAAAATAATACCTTTAGTGATCACTATGTCGAAGTTCCTTTTGATTTGTCCCGAGTGCTTTGGATTGTTACAGCCAATGTCATGCACAATATTCCACGCCCCTTGCTTGACCGGATGGAAGTCATTCATATTGCTGGTTACACGGATGAGGAAAAGGTTCAGATTGCAAAACGTTATCTTGTTAATAAACAAATGCGTGATCATGGCTTAAAAGAAAAACAAGTGGTCTTTTCTGAAGGAACAATTCAAAAGGTCATTAATGACTATACCCGTGAAGCTGGTGTCCGTAATCTGGAACGAAATATTGCCAGCTTGTGCCGTAAGTCGGCACGGCAAATTGTGCAAGATAAGCGCACCAATATCAAAATTACTGCTCAAAACCTGCATACCTTCTTAGGTGCTCCTAAATATCGTCAGCGTCAAGCTGAAGCAACCGAGCAAGTCGGGGTTAGCACTGGGCTTGCCTGGACTGAAGTTGGCGGCGATGTATTGCCGACTGAAGTTTCGATCCTCAAGGGAAAAGGAAAGTTAATTTTGACCGGGCAGCTTGGGGAAGTGATGCGTGAGTCTGCACAAGCAGGGTTAAGTTACATTCGTGGGAAGGCTGGCGACTTGGGGATTGATTTAGAGTTTTATGAGAAAAACGATATTCACATTCATTTGCCGGAAGGCGCCATTCCCAAAGATGGCCCATCTGCTGGAATTACCATGGCTACAGCAGTTGTTTCAGCGCTGACTGCAAAACCTGTCAGAAATGATTTGGCTATGACTGGTGAAATTACTTTGCGTGGGCGAGTACTTCCTGTGGGCGGTATTAAAGAGAAAGTATTGGCAGCCCATCGTGTCGGTATAAAAAAGATTATCATGCCAAAAGAGAATAAGCGTGATATGGATGATATTCCGAATAACGTGAAACGCAGCTTGGAATTTGTTCTTGTTGAGCATATGGATGAGGTGTTGAAGCACGCCTTGGTGAGTTTGAATGACTGAAACTGCTTTTGATATTATTAGAGCTAAATATATTGCATCAGCTGTCAGAATAGATCAGTACCCTGAGGGTGATTTTGCTGAGATCGTATTTATTGGCCGCTCAAATGTCGGCAAATCATCCCTGATTAATTCGCTGAGCCGTCATCATGGGCTGGCGCGAATCAGCGGAACTCCAGGGAAAACTCAAACAATTAATTTTTATCAGATGATAGCTAAGATCAATGCAGAGGAACGAGCAGAATTTTTTCTTGTTGACTTACCTGGTTATGGGTATGCTCGTACCGGTCAGTCCAATCGCCGGCAATGGTCCAAGTTTATTGAGGAGTATTTGCTAAAATCACCTCGATTAAAGCTGGTTTGTCAATTAATTGATATCAGGCATCCACCGATGGCTAGTGATATTGATATGTATAAGTGGCTGGTGGCCAATAATTTGCCTGTTCAAGTTGTTACAACCAAAGCAGATAAAATCAGTAAAATGGCTATCCAAAAGCACACAAGCGTAATCAGAAAGGCATTAGGCCTTGCCCCAGCCCCCTTTATTGTTTATTCATCAACAAAAGGGCTGGGGCGACAGGAGCTGCTTGACGTAATTGGTCATGTTTTGCTAAAATAGAACAAGCCGAAGGGAGACAGTATTGGCTGTCTCCCTTTTGAATGCCTAAAATTTATAATAACGATTACATAGGAGAATGCTATGCTCACTGCATTTGATAAGGCGCTACTCAATATCATTCAAACAAATCTGCCGCTTGATCACCGTCCGTTTGCGGTTTTAGCAGAGCAGTTAGGTACGGATGAGGCGACAGTCATTGAAAGATTACGCGCATTAAAAGAAAACGGATATATTAGAAGGATTGGGCCATTTTTTGATTCGATAAAACTAGGCTATGTTGGCACTTTGGTAGCTGTTGAGGTCAAATCTGACTGTATTTCCGAGGTTGCTGCTGTTGTTAACAGCTATCCTGGCGTAACACACAACTACGAACGCGAGGGTCGCTTTAACCTGTGGTTTACCTTATTGAGTCCTGATCTAAGAGTTCAAGCTGAAATTCTTGAGCATGTTGGCAGCTTACCAGGGGTCGACAATATTTTGAGTCTTCCAGCAACAAAAAAATTCAAAGTAAGTGTACAGTTTACTTTAGAGTAGGTGAAGTATGTTAGACGAACTTGATAAAAAAATTATCTGTGCTATGCAGGATGAATTTCCATTAGTGGCTGAGCCTTATCGGGAAATTGCCGAAAAACTTGGAATCAGTGAAACTGAATTATTGAGCCGGTTAAAGAGTTATACCAAAAGCGGAAAAATTCGCAAGATGGGAGCCGTGCTGCGCCATCGCGAAGTCGGTTATTCTGCCAATGCCTTGTGTGCATGGTTGATCCCCAATGAGCGTATTGATGAAATTGGATGCTTGATGGCCAGTAAAGCCGAGATTACTCATTGTTATGTGCGGACAGAGCAGGCCGACTGGCGGTATAATTTTTATACCATGTTACATGGCCATACTCGTAAGGAATGCCAGGATTTTGCGGCCAAATTGTCGCAGGAGACAGGCTTAACCAACTATATTATGTTATATAGCACAAAGGAATGGAAGAAGACCAGCATGCGATATTTTCGCGAAATAGAGTAAAAATTGCGAAAATTTAGTCGATTTATGTTGTTGTGAAAAAAATAACTTTAAGAAAGCTAAAAGTTCAAAAGGAATTTCATTATTTATGTAGAATTCAAAATAACATAGCAAAAAAGAATAATGATAATAGGCAGAATGAATGTGTTGGCAATACCTGGTCTGGTCACCTGACCTGTAGATGGTAATTAAACCTGTTTTTACGGTCTGGTGTGTAATAGTTATATAGTTTACTTTGAGCTATATAGACTTTTAGGGAGGTGATGCAGGGGGGAGATGGGTAAGAGGTGCTCGCACTAGTCATACCAGAGATCTCACAATTGAATGTATCAGTAATTTTCAGAATTCCACAAAAAAACTAAAAATGCTAAAGCATTAACGAAAGGGTGTTAGTACTAATGACATGGACTCAAATCTATGATCCAATGAACAGCCTTGCGTTGTCGGCTTTCTTAGCAGCAATTCCGATGGTTGTTATCTTCTATCTACTTGCTGTACGCCGCGCGCCTGGTCAAATTGCTGGATCTGCTGCAATGGTATCCGCTGTTCTTATTGCAATTCTTGTTTATAAAATGCCTGTTGGCACTGCTCTTACTGCTACTGCTATGGGCGCTATGTATGGTATATTCCCAATCTTCTGGATCGTTATTACTGCAATCTTCATCTATAATATGACTGTTGAAACTGGACAGTTTGAAGTTGTTAAAAATTCAATTGCTTCAATTACTGATGACCGTCGTTTACAAGCTCTGCTTGTTGCGTTCGCATTCGGTGCATTCCTTGAGGGTGCTGCTGGTTTCGGTACTCCAGTTGCTATCTCCGCTGGTATGCTTGTAGGTCTTGGTTTTAATCCTCTTTATGCTGCAGGATTGTGCTTAATTGCGAATACTGCTCCTGTTGCTTTCGGTGGTATTGGTATTCCTATCATCGTTGCTGGTCAAGTAACTGGTATTGATGTTATGAAAATCAGTGCCATGGTTGGCCGTCAATTACCGTTCTTATCCGTAATCATTCCTATCTGGTTAGTTGTTCTTATGGCTGGCTGGAAATCAGCAATGGAAGTTCTTCCTGCTTGTTTAGTTGCTGGTGTTGCTTTCGCTGGTCTTCAATGGTTCTCTTCCAACTACCTTGGACCAGAACTTCCAGATATTCTTTCTTCACTTGCTGCAATCATTGGACTTACAATATTCCTGAAAGTTTGGAAGCCTGCTAAAATCTGGCGCTTCCCAGGTGAACCTGTTGCTGCTGCAACGACTACTGCTCAAATCGCAAAAGATTTGACTTTTGGTAAAGTTCTAAAAGCATGGTCACCATTCCTTGTGTTGACTGTTATGGTTATCCTGTGGGGTATTAAACCAATCGCAGCTGCTCTTGATGCAGCAACTATCAAAATCTTAGTTCCTGGTCTTGATAAAGTAGTTATGCAAGTAGCTCCTATCGTTAAGAAACCAACCGCAATGGCTGCGCTTTATAAAATCAACTGGTTGAGCGCTGCTGGTACTGCCTTGTTTATTGCCAGCATTATCTCTGCTGCAATTCTTGGAATTGGACCTAGCCGTTTCTTCACTATCTTTGGTAAAACTTTCGTTCAATTGAAAAAACCTCTTATCACTATCCCTTGCGTACTAGGTCTTGCTTATATCATGAACTACTCTGGTATGACTGCAAGCATGGGTCTGTTCCTTGCCGGTACTGGCAAATTCTTCCCATTCTTCTCACCACTTCTTGGTTGGTTGGGTGTATTCCTGACTGGTTCCGATACTTCTGCTAACGCATTGTTCGGTAACTTACAGGCTGTAACTGCACAACAAGTTGGCGTAAGCGATGTTTTAACTGTTGCTGCTAACTCCTCCGGTGGTGTTACTGGTAAAATGATTTCCCCACAAAGTATCGCAGTTGCTACAGCAGCTACCGGTCTTGTTGGTAAAGAGGGAGACCTGTTTAACTTCACTGTAATGCATTCCTTCATCCTGGCATTGGCTGTTATGATTATGACTTATGCACAAGCATACTGGTTATCCTGGATGATTCCTTAAAAAACAAATGTTTTTTAAAAAGGTTGAGACAATTGTCTCAACCTTTTTTTATTTTATTTAATGATATTGTCTTTCTGAAAATAGGAAGAAGCTATTGTTTTGTTAAAAGCAAGACTTGCAGTAAGCAAGTCTTGCTTGTTTTATATATTTGTGTGTAATTTCATGCTGCATTGCTAATAATAACAGTATAAAAACATCTAATTAAGGGCAAAAAATAATATTGAGAGTGAGGTGGTTGGGGCAAAACTAAGTACTCTCGAAAAATATGTGCGAAAGCATAAAAGGAAGGGTGTTACTAGTAAATGACATGGACGCAAAATTATGACCCGATGGGAAGTATTGCGCTATCGGCTTTAGTTGCGGCAATTCCGATAATCGTAATTTTTTATTTGCTAGCAGTACGTCGGATGCCTGGACAAATTGCTGGGGCAATAGCGCTGGTAGTATCCATACTTACAGCAATTCTAGGATTTAAAATGCCAGCAGGCTTAGCGTTGATTACAGCCGGTATGGGGGCACTATATGGTTTATTCCCTATATTCTGGATCGTTATCACTGCATTATTTATTTATAATATGACAGTCGAAACCGGTGACTTTGAGGTTCTTAAAGACTCAATAGCAACCGTTACGGATGATCGTAGATTACAGGCTTTGTTGGTTGCTTTTGCTTTTGGTGCGTTTCTGGAAGGTGCGGCAGGCTTTGGTGCACCGGTTGCTATTTCAGCAGGTATGCTGGTAGGACTTGGCTTTAACCCGCTGTATGCTGCTGGGTTGTGCCTGATTGCAAATACTGCCCCGGTTGCGTTTGGAGCCATTGGGATACCAGTAATTACGGGTGCCGCAGTAGCTAACCTTGATGTTATGAAAGTAAGTGCGATGGTAGGACGGCAATTACCATTCTTATCAATTATCATCCCAATTTGGTTAGTTGTTTTAATGGCTGGCTGGAAATCAGCGATGGAAGTATTGCCTGCTTGTTTAGTTGCAGGTGTAGCATTTGCTGGTCTTCAATGGTTTTCTTCGAACTACCTCGGACCAGAATTGCCGGATATTTTGTCTTCACTGGCAGCAATTGTTGGCCTGACTGTATTCTTTCGTTATTGGAAACCAGCTACAATTTGGCGTTTCCCTGATGAACCACCGCTATCAGCAACAAAAAATGTTCATGGCCAGCATTCATCAGGACAAGTTATAAAAGCATGGTCACCCTTCGTCGTATTGACGGTTATGGTTGTATTGTGGGGCCTAAAGCCAGTAGCTGCTGTACTTGATTCTGTGACCTATAAATGGCATGTACCAGGTTTGGATTTAGCAGTAACACAGATTGCGCCGCTGGTTCCTAAGCCTACAGCGATGGCTGCCATATACAAAGTCAATTGGTTGAGTGCTGCCGGTACATCATTATTTATTGCCAGCATTATAACCGCAATGATTTTAGGCGTAGGACCAGGCAGATATTTCAGTATCTTAGGGAAAACATTTGCGCAGCTTAAAAAACCTATGATTAATATCCCCTGTGTACTTGGCTTAGCGTATATTATGAATTACTCGGGCATGAGTGCATCGCTAGGGATCTTTCTGGCAGGAACGGGAAAATTCTTCCCGCTTTTCTCACCACTACTTGGTTGGTTGGGCGTATTTTTGACCGGTTCAGATACATCTGCCAATGCGTTGTTTTGTAATCTGCAAGCTGTAACAGCGCAACAGGTAGGCGTTGATCCAATTCTGACTGTTGCGGCTAACTCGTCAGGTGGTGTTACTGGTAAAATGATTTCGCCGCAGAGCATTGCAGTTGCAACTGCCGCTACAGGACTAGTTGGTAAAGAAGGAGACCTGTTTAATTTCACGGTCATGCATTCCTTCATTTTGGCAATAGCCGTCATGATCATGACCTATGCTCAGGCCTACTGGTTATCTTGGATGATTCCTTAAGGGATCCAGCGTTATATTGAAGGGGTTGAGTCATTGACTCAACCCCTTTGTAACTATTTTGTTTAACATGGCTTGATATTGGATAAGCTACTTAACAATTACTGGATTTATGCAGCTGCTTTACTTAGCGGTATTTCAGCAGCAAAACACAGATAAAGTGCTTTACGCCTAGTCTTAGAAAGTTTTTAAATCTTTATTCCTTTATCAATATGTGAATGACTAGATCGATTTTTGCAAATAGTAAATTGTAATGATTGTTTTGTATATAAAGACATGGCTATCTGTCTTTATATAAAGGCTAGAAATCTATCAGGAGGTGCCCACCATGGCTGAAGTTTCACTAAAAGGTGAACAAAGAGTATTTATGACAGGTAATGAAGTCATTGCCTGGGCGGCAGTAGCGGCTAAAGCTGAAATCATGTATGGCTATCCTATTACACCGCAAAACGAAATTATGCACTATTGGACAAGACTAGCTCCCAAGCACGGGAAAAAGTTTCTGCAAACAGAGGATGAAATTTCTGCTGGCTTTACCACGTTAGGAGGTGTATTTACTGGAACCAAAGCATTTACTGCAACCTCCGGTCCCGGGAATGTTTTGATGCAGGAATCCGCTGGAATGGCCGAGATGATGCGGCTGCCTGTGGTATATATCATCCAACAGCGTGGTGGTCCATCTACTGCAACCGTTATCTATGGTCAACAAGAAACAACACTTACCTGTTTTGGCGGGAATGGTGAAGGATATCGAATTGTGTACTCACCAGCTAACCACCAAGATTTATTTGACTATACCATTAAGGCTTTTAATGTTGCCTGGACTTATCGTTTTCCGACTTTTGTTTTGGGTGACGGTTATCAGGCAAAAATGCGTGAGCCCCTGACCATCTATGACCCTGAAGAAAAGGGGATCAAGCTCGTTAAGCCAGAACCTATTGTGGCTGATTTAAATGATCCCAAACGCAAAACAAAACATCTGCGTAATTGTCTAAACACTGAAGATGAGTTGTACGAAATTTTAAAAGGCCATCAAGCAGACTATGATGCTTTATCTCCCAAACTCGTAGAATGGGATGCCCAGGGGTGTGATGATGCTGACATTATTATTGTAAGCCATGGGGTTGTATCAAGAGCTGCATTAGGTGCCTATAAGAAGTTGCGGTCAGAAGGGAAAAAAGTCGGCTATTTCCGTCCAATAACTGTTCGGCCATTTCCGGATGAGCAGCTAAAACAAGCTATGAAAGGTGCCAAAAAGCTGTTTTTAGCTGAGTCAGCCTATGGGCAATTATTGAAAATTGTCCAAAATAATATTTATGGCAGTACGATAGAAATTGTACCGATGCTTAGACCGGGTGTTGGTATAACTAGTGAAGAAATTTATGACGAAATTAGCAAATTGTAAAAAGCTGGAGGGATAATAATCATGCAGGAACTTAAAGAAAACAATATCCTTCAACCAGCTATGCCGTCAAGCTGGAATGAAGAAACTAAGCCACATAAATTTTGCCCTGGCTGTGGCCATGGGGTTATCTTAAAAGCTTTAGGCGAAGCTGTCGATGAGCTGGGAATACGCGATAAGATTGTATTTGGCTGTGATATTGGCTGCTCCTTATTAGCGTGGGATTTCTTTGACTTTGATACTGTACAGACCCACCATGGACGGACTACGCCAGTCATTACCGGGATGAAGCGAGCCAAAGAAGGGATTGTAGGAATCGCTTATATGGGAGATGGCGGCGGTTATGCGATCGGGTCACAGCATTTATTTAATGCTGCAGTCCGAAATGAGCGAATTACCGTTATTCTTTGCAATAATTCCAATTATGGTATGACTGGTGGTCAGATGTCACCAACGTCATTACCTGGCATGAAAACTGAAACAAGTCCCTATGGACGTGATATTACCCAAACTGGTTCACCTACAAAAGGTCCGGAAATGGTTGCAGCGGTAGCTCCGGAAGGAGCCTATGTGGCTCGTGGTACGGTTGCCAATGCCCGCCAATTAAAAGGCTTTATTAAAAAAGCGCTGGAAAACCAAATTGCTGGCAATGGGTTCTCCTTTGTTGAAGCATTATCCGGCTGTCCAACCAACTGGCGTACCAATGCAAAACAAACGTGGGAATTCATTGAAAAAGATATGACACAATATTTTAAGGTTGGCGAATTACGCACACCTCAAAGCTAAGGAGGCCATTAATATGTCTAAAGTAATTAAAATTGCCTTGGCTGGTGAAGGTGGCCAAGGTGTGCAGTCAATTGCGGAAATATTAGCTGAAGCTGCAAATGAAGAAGGGAAAAATGCATTATATATTCCTAACTTTGGTGTTGAACAGCGTGGTGGAGTATCGATTGCTTATGTGCAAATTAGCGAGGGGCAAATCGGTGCGCCTAAATTTATCAAGGCTGACATTTTAATTCCCTTAAGTCCGCGGGCGGTTAAAAGAACGACAAACCATGCAGGGCCTGAGACCGTTTACATCTATGATAATTCGCTCATTCAAGAGGGTGAGGTCAATGATAATATTGTTGGCATGCAATATTTTGACGTGACTCCGCCATGTCCAACGGCAGATCATCCAAATCAGGATTTGCCGCAGGATCTTATAGCCGGAGAACCAAAGACCTGCTCTTTTACCAAAGAAGGACCTGGCGTAGATCCGGCAGATATTCCTGAAGTCAAAAGAGTGATAGCTATACCAGCCAATGATATCGCAAAAAATGAACTGCACCCGCGTGTATTTAATATCATTATCTTAGGTGCAATCATTGCGGCAACCAATGTATTGCCTTTGGACAGTATTAAAAGTGCGCTGGAAGTCAAATTAGGCGATAAGTTTGCGGCAAATCCCAAACTCCGGGATATGAATTTTAAAGCACTTGAGCGCGGCTATGAGCTAATCATAGGTGCCGTGTGAGGAGGGGAATATAACAATGGGTAAAGTGAATTGGGAATCGGCAAAATATGATAGCGATAAAGGAATGTGGGCTATTTTCCCGGGACTATGTAAAGGGTGCGGCTTATGTGCTGAAAAATGTCCGGTTAAATGTATCAGTTGGGCCGAAGAACTGGGCGTTTATGGTACCCCCAGGGTAGAAGCTGATATGAAAAAATGTATCCTCTGCGGTATTTGCCAAATGGTTTGTCCGGACACAGCTATTCGTGTAGAAAAAAAGAAATAACTGGACTTTAAAATATTAAATAGTGTATTATAGTAACAGACTTAGCTTGTAGGTGATAAGATTGATAAAAAATGCTATATTCGGAATAGTCCAAAATGACTTAACCGCATTGGAAGCCGAGCTGCTTTCTGTAATACACTCTCCAGTCCACCTGATAACAGAGATTAGTGAACATCTTGTACAGGCAGGCGGCAAGCGTTTGCGGCCTGCTCTTTATTTTTTGTCTGCCCGCTGTGGTGGCCAGCATGATTCGGTCAATATCCAGCCGCTGGCAACAGCAATCGAATTGATTCATATGGCAACATTGGTACATGATGATGTCATTGACAATGCTGCAACCCGGCGAGGGATACCCACTGCTAATAGTAAGTGGGGCAATCAGATGTCTGTGTTAATTGGAGACTTTTTATTTGCAAAAGCTTTTTCCATCGTCGCATCCAATCAAGTATCTGAACGGGTTATGCAAGTCTTAACTGAGATTATTTGTTCTATGGCCGAAGGTGAAATTATTCAAAATAAAGATACGTTCAATCCTGATCAAAGCGAAATGGAATATCTGGATCGTATTGCTAAGAAGACAGCAGATTTTATTGCTGCTAGCTGCGAACTGGGTGCTTTGACGGCTAGACTGTCCAATGAAGATGTCCAAGCTTTACGTGACTATGGTTATTCAATCGGTATGGCATTTCAGATTACCGATGATATCTTGGATATGACAGCATCTTCAGAACAGTTAGGAAAACCTTCTGGTAATGATTTGCGCCAAGGGATTGTTACACTTCCAGTCTTATATGCTTTGCAGCATAGTCCTAATGCGACAGAGTTGAAGAATATCGTATCAACCCGCGCTATGAGTGAAACACAACTGGAACGCGGACTGGAAATTATCCATGAAACTGAGGCCATTGATTATTCCTACCGTTTAGTTAGCGAATATCTCAATCGAGCTAGAAGCGTATTGCCTGCAGGAATGCCAGCAGATATTAAAGAAGCTTTTCTTGCAGTAGCAGAATTTGTGGAAATGCGAAACTTTTAATTGGGGGCAACAATGTTTAGACCAGTGAAGACGAAAAAGGTCTATGAGGAAATTGTTCATCAGGTTAAGCTTTCTATCGAAGAGGGAAAACTGAAACCTGGTGATCGAATGCTGTCTGAGCGAGATTTGGCTGACCAATTTAATGTTAGCCGCGCTTCGGTTAGGGAAGCCCTCAGTGCAATGGAGATGATGGGGATCATATCCATTCATCCTGGTGAAGGCAGTTATGTGCGCCACTTACCTTCAGACAGTATGCTTGAGACATTGGCAGCCTCAGTTCAAACTGAAGCTGTGGATATCTTGCATTTACTGGAGATGCGGAAAATTATCGAGACCGAAACGGCATCGCTTGCTGCCGTTCGAGCAACTGCTGTCGATATTGAGGATTTACAGCAGGCGCTTAATGAGATGAAACTTGAAGTTTCATCTGGTGGTCATGTCGAAGATATTGATGCTAAATTTCATTATATTTTAGTCCGAGCTGCCCGCAATCCCGTGTTATTAAGAGTGGCTCAGACAGTATCACAATTATTAACAAGCAATTATCGTTCTTTACGGTTAGCGTTATTTTTAGTCCCCAATATGAGTCAAATATTTTATGAAGCACATATTGAAATATTTCAGGCAATTATAACAAAAAATCCGCGCCTGGCGCGTGAAAAAATGGGCGAACATCTTGATACAATTCAGGAAGCCATGCGTTGGTATAAGTATGGTGGAGAAGAATCACTGCGGATTTTTCCTATGATTTATCATTCCAGGCATAATACAACTGGTTGAGTAGTTCTTGCATTTGCAAGAACTATTTTTTATGCAAAAAAATCTATATGATTTCATTGTTCTATGATGCTGTTTTACAACAAAGTAAGATAATTTGTGAAGTTTGTTTATCTACTTGTTTAAGTGTAGAAACCGAAAATAAGTAGGTGCTTCGCGGGTTTGAGCAGAGTGAATTCTTATGAGTAATAATATAAGTAAGAAAAACATATAAAATTAGTACACTGTAAGCTGAGTCAGGAGATTGTAAAAATTATATTAAATTTATTTCTTTTGGAAAAATATGCAGGAATTTACATTTCAACGTAGAATAATCAAAATATAGAAAAAATACAGTTAATTTGTAAATTCAGAATATAACAATATTTTTATTTCGGAACGGCTTTGCTGTTCTGGATATAAAAGCTTAGTTAGGGAGGTGTATTAAGAAAGGCAGTTTACTTTGAAAAGTGAATACGCTTACCTAGCATATACTAAGAAGGGGGGGAGAATGGCCGTCTTAGTGGATTGACCTTATAGTAGCTATGTAAAAAATTTACCATTTAAAGGAGTGTATGGAATGACTTGGGTTCAAAACTATAACCCCTTGGGTAGTATTGTAACATCAGCCTTGGTCGCAGCAATTCCGCTATTTATTATTTTATATATGCTGGGTATTAGGCGGGCAAAAGGCCACGTTGCCGCCGCATTTGGTTTGCTTTCAGCTTTTCTAGTTTCAGTCTTTGCTTATGGTATGCCAGCCGGTCTAGCAATCGGTTCGATTTTGAACGGTGCTGCCTATGGTGTCTTCCCAATAGTCTGGATTGTTATCACCGCAATCTGGGTCTATAATATGACAGTTGAATCCGGTGAATTTGAAATCATTAAAAGTTCTCTAGCGTCCATTACTGATGACCGCCGTTTGCAAGCGCTCTTTATCGCATTCGCGTTTGGTTCCTTTATTGAAGGAACAGCAGGGTTTGGTACTCCGGTTGCCATTACAGCAGCAATGCTGGTTGGTCTTGGTTTTAACCCTGTATATGCAGCTAGTCTTTGCTTGATTGCAAACACTGCTCCGGTTGCGTTTGGTGCTATTGGTATTCCGGTCGTTGTTGCTGCTCAGGTTACTGGTCTTGATCTGATGCATGTCAGCCAAATCGTCGGCCGCCAATTGCCGTTCCTCTCCATTATCGTTCCTCTGTGGTTAGTCGTATTAATGGCTGGCTGGAAACGCGCAATGGAAGTAATGCCAGCAATTATTGTAGCTGGTGTGTGCTTTGCAGGAACTCAATTCTACACTGCGAACTATGTTAATGCTTACCTGCCTGATATTACCTCCGCAGTGGTTACTATCGTTGGTCTGTTAGTTCTGTTAAAAGTTTGGAAGCCTGCAACTACTTGGCATTTCCCTGATGAAAAACCTTCGCAAGGCATTGTAAAATGCGACTATTCCATCGGTGAAATTCTTCGTGCATGGGCTCCATATTTGATTCTAGCTGTACTTGTATTCTTATGGGCTGATGATAAATTTATCGGTCTTAAAAAGACTTTAGTCAATATTGACAAAGACTTGTTTGTTCTTTGGCCTGGTCTTCATAACTTAGTAGTGCGGACAGTGCCAGTTGTACCTAAGGAAACTTTATATGCAGCTAAATATTCGTTCAATATCTTGTCAGCTGCTGGTACAGCTATTCTTTTCGCAGGTATTATCTCATTAGCGATTATTCCTAACTATGGTTTCGGCAAAGCAGTTGCTTGCTTTGGCAAAACTATCAAACAACTGAGATGGCCAATTCTTACAATTGCCATGATTCTTGGTTTGGCTTATATCATGAATTACTCCGGTATGAGTTCAACTATGGGCTTAGCTTTTACAGCTACTGGATCACTCTTCCCATTCTTCTCCCCATTCCTTGGTTGGTTGGGCGTGTTCCTGACAGGTTCCGATACTTCAGCAAATGCACTGTTCTGCGGAATGCAGAAAACTGCTGCTGAGCAAGTTGGGGTTGATCCATACTTAACAGTTGCAGCTAACTCCTCTGGTGGTGTTTGCGGCAAAATGATTTCTCCACAAAGTATTTCAGTAGCAACAGCCGCTACTGGCCTAGTTGGTGAGGAAGGAACAATCTTCCGCTTTACTCTTGGCCACAGTATCGCAATGATCTTGTTCATGGCCTGCTTGACTTATCTACAGGCTTATGCATTACATTGGATGTTGCCATAAAATTTACAAACAAGGACAGTGGGTTAACCCACTGTCCTTGTTTTTTTTTAGGGGCAATTGTATAATATATATGATATGGCTAAAATGAAAGGTGTGAGTATGTGTTTAGTTTCAGCATGCCTGAATTAATATTGATCTTAGTGATAGCCTTAGTAGTTTTTGGGCCTGGGAAGTTGCCTGAAATTGGTAAAGCGCTAGGACGTAGTTTGCAAGAATTTAAGCGGGCTACTAATGAGATTGAAAAAGAGGAACCAACTAAAGCAGAGTTGAAAAAGCCTGAGGAAACAAAGTGAGGATCCTTTGATGTCTGACAGACCAGATTATGATAGCGAACAAGAAGAGCCGATTGATCATGGTGAAATGTCGCTGGTTAATCATTTAGAGGAGCTGCGGCGACGGATTATTATTTGTCTTATCGCAGTAGGCATAAGCAGTGTCATTAGCTATTTTTATGCTCAAGAACTTGTGCATTTTATCACTGCTCCTGCGGGGAAGTTGTATTATATGAATCCTGCAGAAGCTTTTTTTACATACTTGAAGGTGTCGTTTTTTGCTGGATTCTTAATAAGCTTGCCGATCCTATTGCATCAGTTATGGTCGTTTGTCGTTCCCGCATTAACAAATAATGAGCGTACGGCAGTAGGATTACTAGTACCGGCATCGGTAGTACTGTTTTTTGGCGGACTAATGTTTTCGTATTATTTAGTATTACCAGCTGGAATAAAGTTTTTTATGGGATTTGCAACTGAAGATTTGCAGCCACTATTTTCTTTGGGGCAGTATTTATCTTTTGTTATTTCATTTTTACTTCCGTTTGGTTTTATTTTTGAATTGCCTCTTTTTATCTTGGTGCTGGCTAAACTGGGCTTTATCAGTTCAGGTTTTTTAGTTGCCAAGAGAAAAATTGTGTTAGTTTTGTCTTTTATTATTGGGGCTGTTATTTCACCGACTCCCGATGTATTTTCACAAACTATGGTAGCTATTCCAATTGTTGTCTTATATGAAGCAAGTATTCTCATCGTTAAATATATTTTGCGCAAGTAGTTGAAAGGAGTATTATTTTGGCTTTTACTGATTTAAGAGAATTTATAGACGCCCTGGAATCGAGAGGCTGGCTAAAACGGATACGTGAGAGCGTAGACTGTGATTTGGAAATTACTGAAATCACCGATAGAGTTTCAAAAATGCAAGGTGAAAAAAATGTGGCCCTGTTATTTGAAAATGTTAAGGGGTATGATGTTCCTGTTTTAATGAATGCTTTTGGCAGCATGGAGCGGATGGCCTTAGCGTTAGGGGTAGAAAAGATTGACGATATTGCCCAGGAAATACGGGAAATACTTAAATTACCTTATATTTCCCTGCAGAACAAATTTGATTTAATTAAAATAGTACCACAAGCTAAACGTGCTATTAACTTTCCGAAATACGTAAAAACAGGTCCATGCAAAGAAGTTATTATAAAAGACAAGCCTTCGATTGAAAAATTTCCTGTGTTGAAATGCTGGCCAGGTGATGCTGGGAAGTTTATCACCTTACCGCTTGTATTTACGAAAAATCCGATAACAGGCAAGCGCAATGTTGGGATGTACCGGATGCAGATTTTTGATGGACAAACAACGGGTATGCATTGGCATATCCATAAGAATGGTGCTGAGAACTTCCGGGCTCATCGTGAGTTGGGGAAAGATAGAATTGAAGTTGCAGTTGCAATTGGTGGCGACCCATCGCTGACTTATGCGGCAACGGCACCATTGCCACGCGATATTGATGAAATGGTTTTTGCTGGTTTTCTTCGTAAAAAAGCAGTTGAGCTAGTAAAATGCGAGACTGTTGATGTCGAGGTGCCGGCACATTCCGAGATTGTTTTAGAAGGCTATGTAATGCTGGATGAGCTTAGAACTGAAGGGCCGTTTGGTGATCATACCGGCTATTATTCATTAGCGGATCAGTATCCAGTGTTTCATATTACTTGTATTACTCATCGTAAAAATCCAATCTACCCATCAACCATTGTTGGTAAACCGCCGATGGAAGATTGTTTCTTAGCAAAAGCGACAGAGCGAATTTTCTTGCCATTCTTACAACAGCAAATGCCAGAAATCCTGGATATTAATTTGCCGCTTGAGGGTGTTTTCCATAACTGCGCAATGATTTCGATTAAAAAAAGCTATCCACAGCACGCAAAAAAAGTCATGCATGCAATTTGGGGCATGGGACAGATGATGTTTACAAAAATGGTGATTATTGTTGATGAACATGTCAATGTTCAAGACACTAATGAAGTTTGGTGGCGCGTTTTTAACAACATTGATGCCAGACGCGATATTGTATTGGTAGATGGTCCGCTTGATGTACTGGATCATTCTTCACCGATGCCAAATTGGGGAACTAAGGTTGGGATTGATGCTACAAAAACTTGGCCAGAAGAGGGTAATCTGCGGGAATGGCCTGATGAAATTGTTATGTCTGAAGATATTAAGCGAATAGTTGACGAGAAGTGGAAGGGCTTGGGTCTTGAATAAGTTAAAAGCACATCTAGAAAATATAGCACTATCCCACTCTGTATTTGCATTGCCATTTGCTTATATGGGGGCTTTTCTAGCGGCAGGTGGTGTTCCAAGTCTTCATGACTTTTTCTGGATCACTTTAGCTATGGTGGGAGCGCGCAGTGCAGCTTTAGCCCTGAATAATTTCATTGATTTAAAATATGATCGAATTCATCCTCGCTTTAAGAAGAGACCTATGGTTACCGGTGCGGTAAAAGTATGGGAAGCCATTGTGCTTATCATCGTCAGCTTAGCAGTGTTTATCGTTGCTGCTGCAAATTTACATCCTGTTTGTTTAAAATTAACACCATTAGCGGTCATCCCGCTTGCTGCATATCCTTATATGAAACGCTTTTCCTGGACTTGTCACTTAGTGTTAGGTTTGGCGCTATCGGTTGCTCCGATTGGCGCCTGGATGGCCATTCGTGGTGAATTTTCACTGCCTATAGGCTTATTAGGGTTAGCGGTGGGCATCTGGATTGCGGGTTTTGATGTGATTTATGGATGTCAGGATGTGGAGTTTGACAAAGCCCATGGCTTGAATTCCATGCCGGTGCGCTTCGGGATAGCGGGTGCCTTAACCTTGTCAAAAGTTATGCATGTAATCAGTATATTGGCTTTTGCGGCGGTAGGCTTTTTATTGCAGCTAAGTTTTATCTATTATGCTGGTGTCTTGCTAGCCGCCATTGTCCTGGCTTATCAGCATTCAATTGTTAATCCGCTTGATTTTTCAAAGGTAACGCAAGTTTATTTTATGCGTAACGGACTTGTTGGTATATTAGTTTGTTTGTTTACTTTTGCAAGTTTAGTATTTTAGTTATTGTTAGTTTTTGTGCGTATTGTCATTGCGAAGCAGTTCGCAATGACACTTTTTTAAATCGCACTCTAAAACGCTCTGGAATATAAATTTGATACAATTGAGGTAGAATGATGTCAGCAAAAATACTAGAGGGAAAATACTTTGCAGCTCAAATAAAGGAAAGCAGTAAGAAAGATATTGATGTACTCAAGAGTGAGTATGGGATTACGCCTGGATTGGCTGTTATTATTGTCGGGGAGAATCCGGCTTCGAAAGTATATGTCGCCAATAAGCACCGTTCTTGTGCAGAAATTGGCATTTATTCAGAAGTTATCGAATTATCTGCAGCGGTCAGCAAAGAAGAATTACTTGCTAAGATCGCTGAATTAAATAACGATGCAAAGATTCATGGGATATTGGTACAACTGCCACTTCCTGATCATATCAAAGCCCATGAAGCTGAAATTCTTAATTCCATTAATCCAGCAAAAGATGTGGATGGATTTCATCCTGTTAATGTTGGTAAACTTGCAATTGGTGAAGAACATTTAGTACCTTGCACACCCTATGGCTGTATTAGAATGCTGGAATTGGCGAATATTCCAATTGAAGGTAAGCATGCGGTCGTGATTGGCCGCAGCAATATTGTCGGCAAACCGATGTTTAATTTACTCTTGTCACGTAATGCTACGGTTACTGTGTGTCATTCCCGTTCCAAAGACATCGCAAGTATTACTAAACAAGCTGATATATTGGTCGCAGCTGTGGGGAAACCTAATTTTGTTACCCGCGATATGGTTAAGCCAGGAGCTGTGGTGATTGATGTGGGGATTAACCGTATTGCTGAGAAAAAGCTGGTGGGTGATGTTGACTTTGAACAAGTCAAAGAAATTGCTGGTGCAATTACGCCTGTCCCTGGTGGTGTAGGTTTGTTAACAATAGCGATGCTGTTAAATAATACGGTAAAAGCAGCTTGCTTAATCCATAATATTAAGTTGTAGTTCATGCTTGTAACGAAGCACGATACTGTTAGGAGGAACCTATGAAGACTGATGTTGAAATTGCTCAATCTGCGATCATGAACCCGATCGTACAAGTAGCGAAAGAATTGCAGATTACTGATGATGAACTTGAACTTTACGGGAAATACAAAGCAAAAGTTTCACTCGATACCTGGGAAAGAGTGAAAGATAAACCAAATGGAAAACTTATTTTGGTGAGTGCTATTAACCCAACACCAGCAGGTGAAGGAAAGACTACAACTACTGTCGGATTAGGCGACGCATTACGGCGTCTAAATAAGAGAGTGGTGATTGCCCTTAGAGAACCGTCGTTAGGACCTTGTTTTGGCATTAAAGGTGGTGCAGCTGGCGGCGGCTATGCGCAAGTAGTACCTATGGAAGATATCAATTTGCATTTTACTGGTGATTTCCACGCAATTACTTCGGCTCATAATCTGCTGGCGGCAGTCATTGACAATCATATTCAGCATGGCAATGAACTTGGGCTTGATCCCCGGAGAATTACTTGGCGGCGGGTTGTTGATTTAAATGATCGAGCCTTACGGTCTATCATCTGTGGACTTGGTGGTAAGATTAACGGTACGCCACGGGAAACAGGCTTTGATATTACTGTAGCATCCGAAATGATGGCTATTCTTTGTTTAGCGAATGACTTAGCGGATATGAAAGCTCGGATTAGCCGTATTATTGTAGCTTATACCTACGATAATAAGCCGGTTACAGTGAAAGAACTCAATGTAACCGGGGCATTAACGTTATTATTTAAAGATGCTATTAAACCCAATTTGGTACAAACCTTAGAAAATACGCCAGCGTTTGTTCATGGTGGTCCATTTGCCAATATTGCGCATGGCTGTAACAGTGTCATGGCAACTAAATTTGCGCTAAAACTGGCTGATGTTGTGGTTACAGAAGCTGGCTTTGGTGCCGACTTGGGTGCGGAGAAATTTATTGATATCAAATGCCGTTTTGCTGGCTTTAAGCCTGATGCTGTTGTCATCGTGGCGACAGTAAGAGCTCTTAAAATGCATGGCGGTGTGCCAAAAGCCGAATTAACCAACGAGAACATGTCAGCCCTTGAAGCGGGCTTGGCTAACCTGACCAAGCATATTGAGAATATGCATAAATTCGGCTTACCTGCTGTTGTTGCGATTAATGCATTTCCAACAGATACCAAGCAAGAGCTGGATTTTGTGGAAGAGCGCTGCCAGGCTATGGGGGCAGAAGTCGCCTTATCAGAAGTCTGGGCAAAAGGCGGAGAAGGTGGAATCGCTTTAGCTGAAAAAGTTCTGCAGGCAACTGAAAAAACCAGCTCGTTTAAATTTCTCTATGATGAAACTGCTCCAATTAAGACAAAAATTGAAACCATTGCCCGCGAAATATATGGTGCAAATGGCGTAAACTATACGGCTGCAGCTGAGAAAACCATTCAGGAACTGACTAACATGGGTTTTGATAAAACACCAATTTGTATGGCGAAAACCCAATATTCTTTGAGTGATGACGCCAATAAACTGGGGAGACCAACAGAGTTTACTATAACAGTCCGGGAAATTCGCGTCGCTGCCGGTGCTGGTTTTCTTGTTGCGATTACTGGTGACATTATGACCATGCCAGGATTGCCTAAGCGGCCAGCTGCTGAGAAGATGGATATCGACAACAGCGGAAAGATTGTTGGGTTGTTTTAAAATGTTATTTGATTTATGGGGGTAGGAGCGATTGAGGATTGCCATTGAACTGGTTCCCAGAGATGAGGCATCACTACTGGCAGAACTAGACGTAATAAAAGAACACTACCAGGCTGTGGATACAATCAATATACCAGACCTTTTGCGATATGACATGCGAAGCTGGGAAGGGTGTATTCATGCCCAGTCTAACTATGAATTTGTCATCCCTCATATTCGTGCAATTGACATTAACTTAGATAAGCCATTACCGATGGCTGATTTCTTGCGGGAGCATCATATTAATGAAGTCTTGGTCATAACCGGTGATCCTCCTCAAGATATGAGGTGGAAAATCTATCCTACGACCAGCATTGATGTAATTCGAAAATTTAAGGAAGAACTGCCTGGAATTAAAGTGTATGCGGGCATTGATCAATACCGCGATAGTATGCGAAAAGAAGCCGATTATATCAAACGCAAAATTCAAGCTGGTGCTGATGGCTTTTTTACTCAGCCTTTTTTCGACTTGAGACTGATGGAAATCTATTCAGAAATATTGGCTGGACAAGAAGTATATTGGGGTGTCTCACCTGTTACTTCAGAAAAATCGCTGAATTACTGGGAAACCAAAAATAACGTTGTTTTTCCTGCTGATTTTCAGCCTAACTTGGCTTGGAATCTTGCATTTGCTCAACAAGCATTAGCCTTTACGAAGCAGACTCAAACCAACATTTACTTCATGCCCATCCGGACAGATATTAATAAATATCTTCAGGGAATCTTTTCTAATCCTGTATAGTCAAGATCATTTAGCGGGATAGGGCAGTCATTAAGGAGCGTGATTACGTGTATAAAATTCTGGTCAAAAAGGAATTGGCGCCAAGCGTCAAGTTGTTTGAAATGGAAGCGCCGCGTATTGCCAAAAAGGCTCAACCAGGCCAATTTGTGATTGTGCGGTTAGATGAAGAGGGTGAGCGGATACCACTCACGATTGCTGATTTTGATCGTGAAAAGGGAACTGTCACCATCATATTTCAGGAAGTAGGCGCATCAACGAAGGAAATGGGTCGTCTCAATGAAGGGGATTCTTTACTGGATTTAGTCGGTCCGCTAGGCAAAGAAACTCATATTGAAAACTTCGGTACTGTTGTTTGTATCGGCGGCGGTATTGGGATAGCACCTGTTTATCCTATTGCGCGCGGCATGAAGCAGGCTGGCAATCAAGTAATCTCTATTGTGGGAGCTCGCAATAAAGATATTCTAATTTTAGAAGATGAGATGACTGCGGTTAGCGATAAACTCTATGTAACCACCGATGATGGTTCAAAAGGCCATAAAGGCTTTGTTACTGATCAACTAAAGCAATTGATTGATTCTGGAATGAACATTGCGTTAGTTGTCGCAATTGGTCCGGTTATTATGATGCGGAGCGTTGCTGAAGTGACTCGTCCTTATGGCATTCCAACTGTTGTAAGCTTAAATCCTATTATGGTTGATGGGACTGGCATGTGTGGCGGCTGTAGGGTTCAGGTTGGCGATGAAAGTAAATTTGCTTGTGTTGACGGCCCGGAATTTGATGCTCATAAGGTTGATTTTGCCGGTCTAATGGCACGTCAACGCATGTATATTCCGCATGAGAAAAATCACGAACATCATTGTGCCAACAAACAGGGAGGTGGCTGCAAATGTCACTCTCACTAAATAAACATAAAATGCCGGAGCAGGATCCAAAGGTTCGAGCGAAAAACTTTGATGAAGTTACTTTAGGCTATTCCCATGAAGATGCTGTGAATGAGGCCAAACGCTGCTTAAACTGTAAACATGCACCCTGCCGCCAGGGCTGTCCAGTACAGGTCGACATTCCCGGCTTTATCAAGCATCTGAAAGAAGGCGATGCTGATTCGGCTATCGCAACCATCAAGAACGTAAATAGTCTTCCGGCAGTCTGCGGCAGAGTTTGTCCGCAGGAAGAACAATGTGAGAAGCATTGTGTCTTAGCCAAAAAGGGCGAGTCGGTTGGTATTGGGCGTTTGGAACGTTATGTTGCTGACTATGCCAGGAATAAAGGTGAAGATATTCAGCCAGTCGAATATGCTGCTGATGCACAAAGAGTCGCTGTCATTGGCTCGGGACCTGCGGGGCTGACTGCTGCTGGAGATCTAGCTAAGCTGGGCTATAAGGTGACAGTATTCGAAGCATTGCATGCGCCGGGCGGCGTACTGGTTTATGGCATTCCTGAGTTTCGACTGCCGAAAGAAGCCGTTGTAAAGGCTGAAATTGACAACTTGCGCAAAATGGGTGTCGATATTGTTGTGAATGCTGTTGTCGGAAAAACTTTTACTATTGATGAACTTATGGAAGAAGAAGGCTATGAGGCCGTATTCATTGCAACTGGCGCAGGTTTACCATATTTTATGGGAATACCTGGCGAAAACCTAAATGGTGTGTATGCTGCCAATGAGTTTTTAACTCGCTGTAATTTAATGAAGGCTTATAAATTCCCGCATTCTGGAACGCCTATTCATGTAGGCAAAAAAGTAGCGGTAGTCGGTGGGGGTAATGTGGCAATGGATGCTGCCAGAACAGCTCTGAGGCTGGGGGCAGAGCATGCCTATATTGTCTATCGGCGTTCAGAGGCTGAGTTGCCAGCCCGTCTTGAAGAAGTTCACCATGCAAAAGAAGAAGGCATTGAATTTCAATTGCTTACCAATCCAATAGCCATTCTTGGTGATGACCAAGGGTGGGCGCGTGCACTTCAATGTATCCGTATGGAACTTGGCGAGCCAGATGCATCAGGACGGAGAAGACCTGTCGAGATGGCTGGTTCAGAATTTGAGTTGGAAGTTGATTCTGTAGTTATTGCAATTGGACAAGGGCCAAACCCCTTAGTTCAGTCGACTACTAAAGGGCTTGAGACTAACAAACGAGGAAATATTGTCGCTGATCCTGAAACTGGTGCAACTAGTAAACCAGGAGTATTTGCCGGCGGTGATATTGTGACCGGAGCTGCTACTGTTATTTTGGCAATGGGAGCAGGTAAAAAGGCAGCGGTAGCGATCGATCAATACCTGGCTGCGAAACGCTCTGCTCAAACTAAATAATTCTTAACAAGTGGATGGCTACATATAGTTTTGCTGTATGTAGCCATTCAGGTATCAAAGCAATTGAATGATCACAATGGAGAACTGAACATGATCGTAATGATTGATAATTATGACTCATTTGTGTATAACCTAGTGCAATATTTAGGCGAGCTCGGGGAAGACATCAGAGTCTTTCGCAATGATCAAATTACGTTGGCGCAAATTGAGAAACTGACACCAGATCACATCATCCTCTCACCTGGTCCTTGTACTCCGAATGAAGCTGGAATTAGTTTAGCTCTGATTGAACAATTCCAAGGAGTTATTCCAATCCTGGGCGTTTGTTTAGGACACCAGGCCATTGGTCAAGCCTTTGGTGGAAATGTGGTGCGTGCTTCACGCTTGATGCATGGGAAGACTTCATTAATTCATCACAATGAGCAGGGAATATTTTGCGGTTTGCCTAATCCGTTTACGGCGACTCGCTATCATTCATTGCTTGTTGAGCGTGCTACATTGCCAGAATGTCTAGAGATTACTGCAGAAACTAATCAGGGAGAGATCATGGGGCTGCGGCATCGTGAATATTCTATTGAGGGAGTACAATTTCATCCTGAGTCCATCCTTACCGAATCAGGCCATGCCATGCTGCAAAATTTTCTGCAGGGTAAACGATCATATAAGCAATTGCCCAGGAGTTAACATGAAACCAATCATTAAAGAATATCAAAGTCTGTGCTCTGCTGAAGCGATCTATGCCTTGTTTGCACACGAAGATAACAGTGTATTTCTTGATAGTGCTATTGATGTTGAAGGGTTAGGTCGCTATTCTTTTATCGCCCGTGATCCATTCTTGGTTTTTTCCAGCAAAGATCAAGAGACGTCTATCCAGGAGCATGATAAGCGAACAATCATTGAGGGCAATCCTTTTGAGGAGCTTAAGCGTCTGTTAAATTTATATCAAACTGAAAAAATTGCCGATCAACCTCCTTTGCTTGGTGGAATCATTGGATATTTCGGTTATGATTTGGCTTATTTATTGGAACCTAGAGTTGCTGGCTGCAGTCAGGATGATTTAGAAATACCGGATTGTTGTCTGGGTTTTTATGATACTGTGATCATCTTTGATCATCATACTGATAAAATAACCATTGCTTCAACTGGATTTCCTGAGATTAATGAGCAGGCCCGGCTGGCAAGAGCAATTGAGCGAATGGATGATTTGGTTAAAATCATTGCCGCTGCAGTTCGTTTGCCAGAGCCTCAGAAGCCGGTTCCTGGTGGGCTGCTTCGTGCCAATTTTACTTATAAGAATTATTGCGAAATGATTGATCAAGCCCTTGACTATATTGCCGCAGGCGATATTTTTCAGGTTAATTTATCCCAACGATTTGAGGCCCAACTAACAGCTCATCCTTTTCAGGTATATCGTTATCTGCGAAAAATAAATCCAGCTCCTTTTGCTGCTTATTTAAATTTTGGTGAGCTGATTGTTGCCAGTGCATCGCCCGAGCGGTATTTATTGGTTGCTGACAGGTATGTAGAAACCAGGCCGATAAAGGGAACCCGCCCGCGAGGGCAGGATGAAGCATCAGATGAACAATATCGCCAGGAGTTATTGAATAGTGAGAAAGATAAAGCTGAGCTGGTTATGATCATTGATCTGGAACGAAATGATCTCGGTAAAGTTTGCGAATATGGCAGTGTTAAAGTACCAGACCTCATTCGATTGGAAGAATATGCTACTGTATTTCACTTAGTATCCACTGTTGTCGGTAAAATTGCTGCCAAGCATGATATTGTTGACCTTATAGCAGCTTCCTTTCCAGGGGGATCGATTACCGGAGCCCCAAAAGTCCGGGCTATGGAAATTATTGATGAGCTTGAACCTATAAGGCGTGGCTTATATACAGGATCAATTGGTTATATTGATTTTAATGGTGATGCAGATTTAAATATTGTTATCCGTACTATGGTTATGAAGCAAGGTAAGGCATTCTTTCAAGTAGGCGGGGGAATTGTTGCTGACTCTATTGCGGAGCAAGAATATGCAGAGACTCTGACAAAAGCTAAAGCGCTCATTCAAGCACTAGGCTATTAAGAGGAGGGGGGGAAAAGTGCAAAGCAAAATGTATATTAATGGTCAGTTTATTGCAGCTGATCAAGCCAAAATATCGGCTTATGATCATGGGTTTTTATATGGCAATGGCTTATTTGAAACCATGCGGGCTTATGCGGGCAGGGTGTTCCGTTGTCATGATCATATCGGACGAATCATTCAGAGTGCCGATTTTTTGGGTTGGGACTATTCATTCTCTGCTGATGAGCTAATTCAAGCCGTATACAGCACGCTGAAAGTCAATGATCTCACTGACGCATCAATTCGCCTGACAATATCACGGGGAACTGGTTTGGCGCGTCCGGATGCTGTCTGCAGCCAGCCAACCCTTGCAGTGTATGCTGCTCCTTATCAAGCACCTTCTGCTGATGAGTATCAAACAGGCTGGCCGGCTGCTACCGCCAGTATTCGCCGTAATCAAACCTCACCGGTTTGCGGGATTAAATCAGCAAATTATTTGGATAATTTGTTAGCAAGGTCCGAGGTCAAGCTAAAAGGTGCTAAAGAAGCACTGCTATTGAATACCGATGGATTGATCGCAGAGGGAACCATTGCAAATTATTTCTTTGTTATGAATGGAAAATTAGTAACACCTCATGCTGAGAGTGGTCTTCTACCGGGAATTACACGTGCAGTTGTGTTGGAATTAGCGGCAAAGATTCCTATAGTCAGTGAGGTTCGCGCAATTTATCCGGAAGAAATTAAAGTGGCCAGCGAAATGTTCATTACCAATTCACTGCTAGAAATTATGCCGGTCAATCGATTGGATGATACGGTCGTTGGCAACGGCCAATGTGGGCCAGTGACTCAACTGCTAATCAATCAATATAAAGAGTTAGTCCATGCGGAAAGTAATTTTTCTTAAGGGAGAATCATGGTATGAATTTATATGACATTATTGGACCCATCATGGTTGGTCCATCAAGCTCACATACTGCCGGTGCTGTGCGACTGGGCAATTTGGCGCTGGCTATTTTAGGTGAGCCCGTACAGCGGGCTCATATAGAACTACATGGTTCATTTGCTCAGACCTATCGCGGTCACGGAACTGATTTGGCGCTAGTGGCTGGACTATTAGGCTGGACTCCGGATGATTTGAGAATTCCGCAATCCTTTGAATATGCCCATAAGGCTGAACTGGACTATAGTTTTATTAAGACCAACTTGGGTGATTTGGCTCATCCTAATACCGTGAGATTTCGCTTGACCGGAAAAAATGGCGCAAGTTCAGAAGTTACTGGGGCATCGGTTGGCGGCGGCAGTGTCATCATTACTAATGTCGATGGTTTCTCACTCGAATTTACGGGTGAGCTGACTGCTTTGCTGACCATGCATGACGACAAGCCTGGTGTCGTTGCTTTGGTAACTAGTATATTATCCAATCAGGGCGTCAATGTAGCAGCCATGCGTCTATCCCGCCAGGATAAAGGCGGCTTGGCGGTCATGGTTTTAGAAACTGACCAAACAATAACCAATGAAGTGATTGCAGTCATTAAAGCTATGCCGCAAATTAAAGCTGTGCGCAGAATTCAGCGTGTTTAAGACAGTAATGGCAAGGGGGATAGCCAATGAACAAGAAATTATCATTACAAGAATGGCTTAATCAAGCGGAGCAAGAGGGAATGACTTTTACTGAGTTTTGCTTGCGTCAGCAATGTGCTAATTTGGAAACAACGCAGCAAGAGCTGATGGCGTATATGTTGTCATCATTGGATGTTATGGAACAATCGGTTGAAACAGGCTTGAGTGGAATTAAATCCCGTGGCGGTTTGGTTGGCGGTGATGCACGCAAGCTTGCTGATTACCGTGCTGAACAGAAAAATTCAGGTCTTATCGGCTCTACAGTTGCCAAAGCCATCACCATTGCGCTGGCTGTCGGCGAGGCGAATGCAGCAATGGGGAAAATTGTTGCAGCACCAACTGCGGGTTCAAGCGGGGTTTTACCAGCCGTACTATTTTCTTTAGGTGAAGCTGAAAATATCGAGCGGACTGAATTGGCCAAGGCACTCGTGGTCGCAGGTGCAATCGGCATGGTGATTGCCTCCCGGGCATCCTTATCCGGGGCTGCGGGCGGTTGTCAGGCTGAATGCGGCTCAGCCGGTGCGATGGCTGCCGGCGCGGCTGTGGCATTAAGTAATGGCAATCCTCAGCAAATTGGTAACGCGGTAGCCATTACTTTGAAAAATATGTTGGGTCTGGTTTGTGATCCGGTTGCCGGATTGGTCGAAGTGCCTTGCGTAAAGCGTAATGCAGGTGCTGCTGCTCAAGCCTTGATTGCTGCTGAAATGGCTTTAGCGGGGATAGCGAGTGTTATTCCGGTTGATGAGGTGATTGATGCAATGGCTGCAGTAGGTTCGAGCATGAGTTGTTCGTTACGTGAAACGTCACAAGGCGGTCTGGCTGTGACACCCACAGCATTGGCTTGGGCCGAAAAAATTCTCAAGAATTAAAATCAGAGTATTGTTCATTTCTAGTCATATCAAAACCACTTCGGCGAAGTGGTTTTTTCTTGTCAGATAAAATATTGTCAGATTTTTAAGGATAGGTTAAAATAGTTACGGTGAAGTTTACATAGAGAGAGGGTTTGTGCCTCGTCATGAATTTTGTAGCCTTAGATTTTGAAACTGCAAGCAGTAGTAGATCCAGCGTTTGCAGTGTCGCTGTTGTTAGTGTTGAGAAGGGGAAAATTGTTGACTCATTTTACTCATTAGTTCGCCCCGCGAATTTAAAATTTGATTACTGGAATACTAAAATCCATGGAATCACGGCAGAGGACGTAAGGGATCAGCCGGATTTCGCTCAGGTATGGAATACCTTAAAGACCTATTTGCAGCATAAAACTGTGCTTGCTCACAATGCGGCTTTCGATATGAGTGTTTTGCGCAGTGTTTTGAATGAATATGAGCTAGCGGCACCGGTCTTCCGTCATTTTTGTACAGTCAGTATGTCGAAAAAGGTATGGCCGAACTGCGAAAACTATAAATTGTCAACACTTGCCAGAAACTTTGATATTAATTTTGAGCACCATCATGCTTTGCATGATGCGCGAGTTTGTGCAATGTTGGCATTGTTGGCTAAGACCGAAGTCCAGGCTGATAGTTTAGAGCAGCTTGTTGCTAAAGTGAATGTGAAAGTTCAGGAATTCAAGACGGCATAAGGGGACAGTAAATTAATGAGCAAAAACTTCTGGATTTGTTAGAGAAGCCTGTCAAAACTTGACAAAGGTTATGATAGCGCAGTATATTGTAATAGATATCATGCAATGATAGGAAGAGTACATTAGGAAGTCTGCACAGAGAAGAGATCCTGCGGCTGAAAGGTCTCACAGTCTGATTAGTGGAAAGTCATCCTTGAGCTGTTGTGCTGAAAGTGAGTAAGTACAACCGGTTTGGCTCCGTTATGGCTGTAAAGTTCGAATAGATTGTTATTCGAAGAAGCAAGGTGGTACCGCGAAAGCAAGCTCTTTCGTCCTTCGGGATGATAGGGCTTTTTCTAATTCGTTATACAGGAGGATATAGTCATGAAAGAAAAAAATATTTCAACAGTATATGATCCCCAATCGGTAGAAAAGAAATGGTATAGCTTCTGGGAAGAAAATCAGTTGTTTCATGCTGAGGTTGATCCAGATAAAAAGCCATTTAGTATTGTTATTCCTCCTCCGAATGTAACAGGACAGTTGCATATGGGGCATGCGCTTGATAATACATTGCAGGATATTCAAATTCGTTGGCGCCGGATGCAGGGGTATAATACGCTATGGATGCCAGGCACTGATCATGCTGGTATTGCAACACAAATTAAAGTTGAAGAAATGTTAGCTCAGGATGGTATTTCGCGCTATGATTTAGGGCGCGACGAGTTTATTAAAAAAGTTTGGGAATGGAAGCATCAGTATGGAAGTCGGATTACCACCCAGTTAAAGAGCTTAGGCGCCTCCTGCGATTGGCAGCGCGAGCGCTTTACTATGGATGAAGGCTGTTCACAGGCTGTGCGTGAAGTGTTTGTCAGCTTATATGAAAAGGGGCTTATTTACCAGGGCAATCGAATCACCAATTGGTGCCCGCGCTGCAACACCGCTCTGAGTGATATTGAGGTAGAGCATGAAGAGAAACCCGGTAATTTATTTCATGTCCGCTATCAGGTAGAAGGCAGCGATGAATATGTTACGGTTGCCACAACTCGTCCGGAAACTATTCTTGGCGATACTGGTGTGGCCGTCCATCCTGACGATGCCCGCTATAAAAAACTGATTGGTCAAAATCTCATTTTACCAATTGTGGGAAGAAAATTACCGATTGTTGGCGATGAATACGTTGATCCGTCTTTTGGTACAGGTGCGGTAAAAGTCACCCCAGCGCATGATCCAAATGACTTTGAAATGGGATTAAGGCACCAGCTGCCCGAAATTATTGTCATGAATCAAGATGGGACAATGGCTGATAATGCCGGAAAATATGCTGGTATGGATCGCTATGAATGCCGAAAAGCACTTGTTGCTGATTTAAAAGAGTTAGGCTATTTAGTGAAAATTGATGAGCATTCTCATGCTGTGGGACATTGTCAGCGCTGCAGTACTGTTGTTGAACCCATGGTTTCAAAACAATGGTTTGTTCGCATGGAACCGTTAGCTAAGCCGGCAATCGAGGTTGTAAGCACTGGCAAGATTCAATTTGTGCCTGAACGGTTTACAAAGATTTATAGCAACTGGCTGGAGAATATTCGTGATTGGTGCATTTCCCGTCAAATCTGGTGGGGACATCGTATTCCTGCCTGGTATTGCGGTTGCGGCGAGACGATTGTGTCGCGTGAAGATATTACCGTTTGTCCGAAGTGCGGCGGCGCTGTTGAGCAGGATCCGGATGTTTTAGATACCTGGTTCAGTTCAGGGTTATGGCCTTTTTCAACCATGGGCTGGCCTGAAGATACTGCCGAACTTAAGCAGTTCTATCCAACCAGTGTCCTTGTTACTGGTTATGATATCATTTTCTTCTGGGTAGCCAGAATGATTATGATGGGCTTGGAATTTAAGCAGGATATTCCCTTTAAGCATGTATTTATTCACGGATTAGTGCGTGATTCTCAAGGTCGAAAAATGAGTAAATCCTTGGGTAACGGCATTGATCCATTGGAAGTCATTGAAAAATATGGTGCAGATACGCTGCGGTTTATGCTAATCACCGGTAATACTCCAGGCAATGATATGCGCTTTTACTGGGAGCGGGTGGAGGCCAGCCGTAATTTTGCCAATAAACTTTGGAATGCATCCCGATTTGTGTTAATGAATTTGGCCGGTTTTGACGAGAATTACAAACCTGCGCCTGAACAGTATACACTTGCTGATCGCTGGATCTTAAGCCGATATACGAGAACCATCAATGAAGTGACACGTAATTTGGAGCGATTTGAGTTAGGCGAAGCTGGCCGCGTTCTCTATGAATTCATCTGGAATGAATTCTGTGACTGGTATATCGAAATGGCCAAGCCAAGATTATATAACAAAGAGGATCAGGATAGCCGTGCTACTGCTCAGTATGTCTTATGGGTTGTATTGCAGGGTACGTTAAAGCTGCTCCATCCATTTATGCCATATATTACAGAAGAAATTTGGCAGCACTTGCCTCACCAAGGCATCAGTATTATGGTTTCTGCTTGGCCGGACGAACAGAAAGAGCTTTTAGATACTCAAACCGAGCAAAACATGAATGCCATCATGGATGCCATTAAAGCTATTCGTAATCTCCGGGCGGAAGTCAATGTTCCACCTGGCAAAAAGAGCGAAGTGCTGCTGCAGATTGTTGATTCAGCAATGCATGTGAACTTTGCCGAGAACAGTCAATATCTTCGCACACTTGCTGCTGCTGAACCGATTATCTTATTGTCTGCCAAGGATTCAAAGCCGGAAAACGCTATGACGGCAGTAACCAGTGGCGTAGAAATCTATTTGCCGCTTAAAGGGTTAATTGATGTTCCCAAAGAAACTGCGCGTTTGAATAAAGAAATGGACACTTTACAAAAAGAACTGGCAAGAATAAGTGGCAAGCTTTCAAATGCTGGTTTTGTAGCCAAAGCTCCAGCTGAAGTGATTGAAAAAGAACAAGCTAAACAACGTGAGTATGAGGAAAAGCGGATTGCGATTACAGAACGATTGGCTTATTTGGCCAGTTTATAGGATTGATGATGATGAATTATAAAGAAGCTTTAGAATATCTGGATAGTTTAAATAAGTTTGGAATCAGGCTGGGGCTAGAGCGAATCAAACGATTATTAGAGCTTATGGGCAATCCTGAACGCTCTTACAAAACTATCCATGTCACGGGAACGAATGGTAAAGGATCGACAACAGCCATGCTGGCGTCCATTCTTCACCATGCTGGTATTAGGGCGGGGATGTATATTTCCCCGCACCTCCTGGATTACACGGAAAGAATTACTGTGGCTGAAACAGCAATTACACAAGCTGCTTTTGCTGATGCTGTTCATACGACGAAAAAATTTGTTGACCAGCTGATTGCTGAAGGCGGCGAGAGTCCAACTCAGTTTGAAGTACTGACTGCTGCTGCTTTTCACTACTTTGCTGCTGCTGGAGTTGACTATGCCGTCATTGAAGTTGGCTTAGGCGGTCTGTTAGATTCAACCAATGTCATTACTCCAGAGGTTGCCGTGATTACCAATGTCGCTTTAGAACATGCTGATCGCTGCGGTGGAACTTTGACAGCTGTTGCCGAACATAAAGCCGGAATCATCAAACATGCTGTTCCCGTTGTTACTGCGGCGAGTGGGGATGTATTGCCTATTATCCAAGCCAAGGCTGAAGTTGAACAGGCCCCTTTGTATATTTTTGGGCGTGATTTTGAATGCCGCTCTGATGGCATGAAAGAATATCAGCAGCTTATTGCTTTTAATAGTCGAGAGTACGGGTATTTTGGCCCGATACATTTAAATTTGCTAGGTCAGCATCAGGTGGAAAATAGTGCTGCGGCCATTATGGCAGCGCTGCTTTTGGCTCAAAAGGAAGAAAGAATTACCGGCAATGCCATTGAAAAAGGGCTTAGTCAGGTGCTTTGGCCGGGGCGGTTTGAGATTGTCCCAGGGTACCCGTTGACCATCATTGACGGAGCTCATAACCCGGCAGGGGCTAAAGCTCTGAGAGATAACTTAGATCTTATTTTCCCCAATAGATCAATTGTCTTTTTATTGGGTATATTAGAAGATAAAGATATAGTCGGTATTATCAGAAATCTGATTCGATCCAGCGATCGTGTTGTCGTAACATCGCCAGATTCAGCGCGGGCAGCTCGGCCGGATGTGGTAGCCGGTTTCATTAAGGCTCAGCAGGCTGAGGTGCATCCTACGATTGAAGCCGGGATTATCCGTGCCGGCCAGTTGGCTGATGCTGATGGAATTGTATGTATTGCCGGTTCGCTGTATTTAATTGGATATGCCCGACATATAATATACAATAGACAAAAAAATAGATGCTAGGTATAATGAATTGGTGCTGTTTATTGATTTTATGACAGTAATAATTTTAAATAGGGTGAAATAGTGCGTATAACTTATAATAGAACCCGTCTTCAATATTATTTAGATTTCATCATTGAGCACTGCATCTTAGCGGTGGCCTTTTTTTTGCCGTTGTCAATTGATGTCACAACAGTTTTTTTAATTGCCGGTGTTGCCACTTGGTTAGGCAAAATGCTCATGAGTCTGGATTTTTCATTAAGAAGAAGTCCTTTTGATGGACTAATTGCCATTTTTATTTTGATATCGGCAGCTTCTATCTTGGTTTCACCTGACCGCAATTTTAGTTTTTATAACTACTACCATCTGATGGGGCGATACATATTTATTTACTATTTAGTCATTAACAATGTTCAATCACTGGAGCAGATTAAGCGCTTGGTTTGGACTGTATTAGCGTCGGCAATGGTTGTTACTGGCTATGGTTTTTACCAGTATTTTCACGGGGTGGATATATCGGCTTTTCAATGGGTTGATGGAGAGCAATTTCCGGATCTAAAAGTCAGAGTATTCTCAACCTTAAAGAACCCTAATTTGTTAGCAGGCTTTTTAGTTATGATCATGGCTTTGGTATGCGGTCTAGGTTGTAAAGCTAGGGAAATGAAAAACCGTTTGCTGTTTTTGTTTTTATTTATCTTGTTTGGCGCTTGTTTGGGGTTGACTTATTCCCGTGGTGCCTGGATCAGTGTAGGGTTTGTCATTGCTTTATATGGCGTTTTATATAATAAAAGAATATTATGGCTGCTGCTATTAGTTCCGGTTGCTTTGTATTTGGCTCATGATGGGTTTACTGAACGACTGATGTCTATTTTTAATCCTACAGATACTTCATCAACATTACGGATTGCATTATGGGAAAGCACGGTGGCAATGATTGTCGACAAGCCTTTGCTTGGTATTGGCTGGGGGGCATATTGGCTGGTATATCCTCAGTATGATTTTTTTATTCAGGATGCAACAACTACCATTTTTCATGCACACAACATGTATCTAAATATAGCTGCTGAAATTGGGATTCCCGGATTGCTTGTTTTCTTAACTATTATGGTTGGACATATTCGAACCGCGTTATCAGTCATTCATGAGGTGACAGAACGTTGGGTAGCCGGATTATTGTTAGGCTTAATAGCTGCTTTATTCGGCATTGCGGTAAATGGATTTACTGATTTTATTATGTTTAATATTCAACTATCGATGTTGTTTTGGTTGTTTAATGCTATGATTGTTGCCATATGGCAGCAAAACTGCAGCGTTCAAAATAATGTAACATTTACAAAAAAAATGTAACTTAAGCAGGAGAAAGCTTTTAGAAAAAGAATAAAGTTTTTTAAGATAATTAAATAATTTAATAAAATAATAACAAAAGGGCCACTGTGCCCTTTTTCATTATCCATGATTCGTGAATTTTAATCATGGATAATGAAAAAAGGCAGATTTAGATCATCGGTAGATCTAATTATACAATATTATTCCAGGAATTCCTGACTAGATTGAGGAAGGAGGCGTAGAGGGATTTATCTATAAGAGTTAGGTATGTAGAGGAGGTAACCTTTTGTGAAGCTTTCTACAGTACAGCGAACTCTACACGCGGAAGTCTTATGTGGCAATGACTGTTTGGAATGCGAAGTGGATACAATCTGTGGAGCCGATTTAATGAGTGATGTATTAGCTTTTACAGCTGGGCGAACCATATTACTGACCGGGTTAACCAATATTCAGGTAGTAAGGACTGCTTTTTTAAGCGATTTGGTTGCTATTGTGTTTATCCGGGGGAAGCGGCCTACTGCTGATATTATTGAGATGGCAGAGAAAAAGGGTATTCCACTTTTAATCACAGCTTATCCGATGTACGAAGCTTGTGGGCGGTTGTATGCAGTGGGTCTGAATGGTCAAAGAGAAAGTGGTGGTTATGGTGAGTGAAAAACAAAAAATTTCACTTGAATTTGACCTAATAGGTTCAGAATTTGATTCAGCCGGTGAGGCTTCAAGTAAAATTAAGCGTGTGCTTCAGCAAATCGGTATAAGTTCTGATGTTATCCGGAGAATTGCTATTAGTTCTTATGAGGCAGAAATGAATGTTATTATTCATGCTTATCGAGGGGTTATGAGGGCTGATATTTATCCTAATCGCACTGAAATACGGCTGGAGGATGAAGGACCGGGGATTGAAGACATTAATTTGGCGATGCAAGAAGGCTATTCGACGGCACCTGATTTTGTCCGTGAAATGGGGTTTGGAGCCGGTATGGGATTACCCAATATGGTTCGATGTACCGACAAGTTTGATATTCAGTCTGAAATTGGTAAAGGAACTACGGTTGTCATGCTAATCAACCATTGATAAAGCGAGTAAGCTAAATTATTGCATGTGTGGTGAAAAATATCCATGGATGAATATTTTCATTCGGTTAGGTTAATCAGTGATCGCTGTAAAGGGTGTGTAAGCTGCACTAAGCGTTGCCCAACTGAGGCCATACGGATTCGCGGCGGAAAAGCTCAAATTATCGAATCACGTTGTATTGACTGCGGTGAATGTATTCGGCGCTGTCCAACCCATGCAAAAACCGCAGTGACTGATCAATTGGCTGATCTTGCAGAGTATGCTTATAATGTAGCCTTGCCTGCTCCGGCTCTTTATGCTCAGTTTTCTGCAGAGATAGGGATTGACGCCATCTTAGTTGGTTTATTAAATCTAGGTTTTGATGAAGTCTTTGAAGTAGCACAGGCAGCCGAATTGGTGTCACTTGCGATTAATGACTATATGGCTCGCGGGCAAGCAAGCAGGCCGGTGATTTCTTCAGCTTGTCCGGCTGTGGTTAGACTCATCCAGGTAAAATTCCCCGAACTTATTGATCATTTACTGCCAATTAATGCGCCAGTCGAGGTTGCTGCCCGTTTAGTGAGACAAAAGTGCAGTAAGCAGCTTAACTTGAAGCCTGAGCAGATTGGTATTTGGTTTATCACGCCTTGTCCTGCGAAAATGACGGTGATTAAACAAGCAAATGATTTGAAATCTTCGATATCTGGGGCAATCGGCATTTCTAAAATATATGGTGATTTATTGAAGGCTATACCGACAGAGTGCCCCAATCCAAGGTTGCATAAGTCAACCTGGCAAGGTATAGGCTGGGCAGTCGCCGGGGGAGAAACAAGTACAATCAATGAACTAAATACCCTGGTGGTTTATGGAATCCATAGTGTAAGTACGGCTCTGGAACAAGTCGTCATGGGGAAACTTACTGGTTTAGATTATATCGAAGCGCTTGCTTGTGCAGGTGGCTGTATTGGGGGTGCTCTCAATGTCGAAGATCGGTTTGTTGCCGAGCACCGAATGAAACAACGTAAGCGGACTATGGAGACTGTACAGGAGGCGGGCGAGCTTGATTCAGTTGGTGATTACAGTGAAGTTTTATTGAGTGGTGAGCGTCCTCCTGTTGAGCCTAAACCTGTGCTGCGTCTGGATGATGATATTATGAAGGCCATGTCCAAAGTTGAAGAAATTGAGTCAACTTTAAAACGCTTGCCAGGCTTTGATTGCGGGTTATGCGGTTCACCAAGCTGCTATACTTTGGCACAAGATATAGCTCAAGGTATGGCCAGTGAAACCGACTGTATCTTTAAGTTACGGGAAAAAGTCCGCGATTTAGCTCAAACCATGATTGAGCTTGCGAATAAGCTTCCGCCATCACTGGATAAAGAATCTAGTTGAGAGAGGTGTAACCATGCAAGTTGAAGAATTGATAAAAAGATTGCCGGTCACGGTAGTTGTTGCTGGTGAAGCATCTGTTGTCAGTGGGGGGTATGTTTCAGATCTTCTAAGTCATGTTATGGGCCAAGCTAGAGCTGGTGATGTTTGGGTAACTCTGCAAGGGCACCAGAACATCGTAGCGGTGGCCTCTTTGGTCGGTATTCCGGCAGTCATTATTGCTGGTGGTATGAATCCTGATCCTGATACAATCAAAAAGGCAGAGGCTGAAGGAATTACCTTAATGACGTCAGTATTGCCAGTCTTTGAAGTGGTTGGCTTGCTGCATCGACTTGGTATTAGCGGCTATGATGCGTAAATTTATTGCTGATCTTCATATTCATACAGTGCTGTCACCATGTGCAGCTGATGAAATGACTCCGGCAAATATTATTGGAATTGCTGTATTGGGCGGTATTGATATCATAGCCATTACGGATCATAATGCCTGTGAGAATGTTGGGGCAGTCATCGAAGCTGCTAAACACACAAAGATTACCGTAATTCCCGGAATGGAAGTGGAAACCAAGGAAGAGATTCATGTAGTGGTATTGTTTGATACCCTGGAACAACTTTATGATTGGGAGAATTTTATTCAGCCATATCGATCAGATTTACTCAATGATGAACGAAAGTTCGGTTCACAAACCATTGTGAATGCTAACGGTGAAGTTATTGGCTGCAAGCCAGACATGTTATTAAATCCGTTGGCTTGTCCGCTTTGTGATGTGGTTGCAGGCGTGAAAAAACTTGGGGGGATTTGTATAGCCAGTCATATCGACAGGCCAGCTTACAGTGTTGTTTCTCAATTAGGCTTCATCCCGGAGGAAATTGAATTTGATGCTGTTGAGGTTTCCCGAAGAGTGAACTGCAGTGAGGCTTTACAGCTCATTCCGAGTATTAAGGGCATAACCGTAATAACAGCTTCGGATGCACATACCCTGGCTGATTTGATTACCGGGCCCCGAACAGAGTTTGAACTAAAAGCGCCATCAGTTTCCGAGATTCGCAAAGCTTTACATCAAGAAGGCTTAAGGAAAGTGGTATTATGAATCATCATTCTAAATCATGCATTGCTTAGATGAAAAGGAGGAAAGCTTGATGGATAAAAATGAACATAAACCTTGCTGTGGCGGCAATGGGGGCAATCAGTTTGCGCAGCTTGAACAGATTTTGGAGAAATACCGTGAAGTCAAAGGTGCATTAATTCCAGTTCTGCAAGAAACACAGAATGCATATGGCTATTTAGCAAAAGAGGCAATTGAATATATTGCAAAAAACATGAATATTCCAGTGAGTCAAATTTATGGCGTGGTTACTTTTTACTCGCAATTTCACCTTAATCCGCGTGGAAAAAATATCGTAAGGGTATGTCAAGGAACTGCCTGTCATGTACGCGGTGCTAAGCTTATCTTGAAAGCCTTAGAAGATCACTTGAAAATCACGGCAGGGCAAACCACCGATGATTTAAAATTTACGCTAGAGACTGTCGCTTGTATCGGAGCCTGTGGCTTGGCCCCGGTGATGATGGTCAATGATGACACGCATGGCCGCTTAACTCCGGAGATCGTAACAGATATTATCAAAAAATATGTGTAAATTGTATGCGCGAACTTTCATTACATATCTTGGATTTAGTACAAAATTCAATTGAAGCTCATGCCACCCAAGTTGCACTAACGATCATCGAAAACTCAAAAGACAATCTGTTTTCTATTTGCATTTGTGACAATGGGGGCGGTATGGATAAAGAGCTGCTGCAACAGGTATTCGATCCGTTTGTTACAACCAGAACAACACGTCGGATCGGTTTGGGGCTGCCGCTGTTTCAAATGTCGGCTAAACGGTGCGGTGGATATCTGAAAATTGAATCAGAACCAGGGGTTGGCACAAAGGTCGAAGCTGTATATCAATATCATCATATTGATCGTCCGCCTTTAGGGAAAATTTGTGAGACGATCAGGCTCATCATGATTGCGAATCCTGAATTGGATTTTAGTTACACGCATTTTGTTGAGACTGCTTCTTTCTCGATATCTACGAGAGAAGTAACGGCCATCTTAGGAGACATACCTTTATCCCATCCAGATGTTATTATCTGGCTTACTAACTTTCTAACAGACAGGTTCACCAATTTGTATGGAGGTGTTTGTGATGAAAACCATTGAAGATTTAAAGCGGCTGCGGGACAAGGTGCAATCTCAGATTAACTTGCGGCATGTAACCGGGACGCAGATTATTGTCGGAATGGGTACCTGTGGAATTGCAGCAGGGGCACGCGAGGTCATGTCGGCTTTGTTGGATGAAATTGCTAAGCGCAAGCTGCAGGATGTACTTGTTCGACAAACTGGCTGTATTGGGCTGTGTGATAAAGAGGTTCTTGTTGATGTTATTAAACCGGGCGAACCAAGAATTTCCTATGGAAATGTGACAAAAAATGATGTGGCAATGATTATCGCAGAACATGTGGTGAATGGCCGGATTGTTGAAAGTTTGGTTATTGGGAAAATAACAGAATAGTTGTGTGACTAAGGGAGGGAGATAGATGGAACACGTTAGAGCGCATGTTCTTATTTGTGCAGGTACTGGCTGTGTGTCATCAGGATCAAAGAAAGTGCATGCAGCGCTATGTGAGAAGCTGGCGCAAAAAGGAATGGACCAGGAAATAAAAATCATTGAAACAGGCTGTCATGGTTTTTGTGAAATGGGCCCCTTGCTCATTGTTTATCCTGAAGGTGTTTTTTATGTTCGCGTTCAAGAAGAGGATGTCAATGACATCGTGGAAGAGCATCTTTATAAAGGCCGTATTGTTGAACGCTTACTGTACAAAGAGCCCGTGTCCCTAGAAAAGATTCCTAATTATAGTGATATTAGTTTTTATAAAAAGCAAATGCGGATGGTTCTTGCCAACTGTGGACATATCGATCCGGAGAACATCGACGAATATATCGCGGTAGGTGGGTATGATGCTTTAGCTAAAGCGCTCAGCGAGATGTCACCTGATCGTGTTATTGATGAAGTAAAAAAATCCGGGTTGCGCGGCAGAGGCGGCGGCGGATTTCCCAGCGGTACAAAATGGGGTTTTACTCGCAGTGCAGCTGGTGATAAGAAATATGTTGTGTGTAATGCCGATGAAGGAGACCCAGGTGCTTTTATGGATCGAAGTGTATTGGAAGGAGATCCTCACCGGGTTATTGAGGGGATGGCCATCTGTGGCTATGCTATTGGTGCTGATGAAGGCTACATTTATGTCAGGGCAGAATATCCTTTGGCCATTAAACGACTGAAAATTGCCATTCAGCAAGCCGAAGATTTAGGCTTGCTAGGTGATAATCTATTTGAATCAGGGTTCAATTTCCGCATTAAGATTAAAGAAGGTGCAGGTGCCTTTGTTTGTGGCGAAGAAACAGCGTTGCTTGCTTCGATTGAAGGCCGGCGCGGCATGCCTCGTCCACGGCCGCCTTTTCCGGCGATATCGGGATTATGGGGAAAACCTACTAATATTAATAATGTTGAAACCTTTGCCAATGTGCCGCAAATTATCAGCAAAGGTTCAGCCTGGTATGCTTCGATTGGTACAGAACGCAGCAAAGGGACTAAGGTTTTTGCCCTAACCGGCCGCATTAATCATACCGGCTTGGCTGAGGTTCCGATGGGAATTTCGATGCGGGAAATCATTTATGAAATTGGCGGCGGCATACCAAATGGTAAAGTTTTTAAAGCAGTACAAATTGGTGGTCCTTCAGGCGGTTGTTTGCCAGAAGCACTACTAGACTTACCTGTTGACTATGATTCATTGATTGAAGTCGGCGCAATGATGGGATCCGGCGGTTTGGTTGTTATGGATGAGACGACCTGTATGGTTGATGTTGCGAAATTTTTTCTGAATTTTACTAAATCTGAATCCTGTGGAAAGTGCACTCCTTGCCGTGAGGGCACGAAAAGAATGCTCGAGATTCTAACCCGTATTACCGATGGCGCTGGACGACCCGGTGATATCGAATTGCTGGAAGATATGGCAAAAAACATCAAAGCAACTGCATTATGCGGATTAGGGCAAACGGCGCCCAATCCTGTTTTAAGTACCATCAAGTATTTCCGGCATGAATATGAGGCTCACATTCTAGATAAAAGGTGTCCTGCCGGTGCCTGTACCAAGCTGGCTGTTATTTCGATTGCCGATACCTGTAAGGGGTGCAGTCTTTGTAAAAAAGTTTGTCCTGTTGGTGCTATCAGTGGCGAGGTTAAGAACAAACATTCAATTGATACACAAAAATGTATTAAGTGCGGCGCTTGTATCACTAAATGCCCGTTTAAATCTATTGTGAATCAATAGTGGATCGGTGCAAGAAGGAGAGTGAAGGAAATGGAAATGGTGAACATTACTATTGATGGTCGAAAACTGCAAGTGCCTAAAACAGCTACCGTTCTTGAAGCAGCTCGTGCGGCTGGAATCAAGGTTCCCACGCTGTGTTATCATCCCGAACTGAGACCGGAAGGCAATTGCCGGGTTTGTATGGTCGAAGTTGCCGGAGCCCGATCTTTGGTTGCATCTTGTGTTTATCCGGTCAATGATGGTATGGTTGTCAAAACAAGCACAGAAGCAGTACGGGCGGCTCGTAAAACTGTGGTGGAATTGCTGTTAGCCAATCATCCTCAGGATTGCTTATCCTGCCAGCGCAATCTCAGCTGTGAGCTGCAATCCATTGCTGCCGATTTAGGGATTCGCAAAGTGCGGTTTGATGGCGAGCGAAAGCAACATCCGCTTGATGACCGAAATCCTTCAATTGTTCGTGATCAAAGCAAGTGTATTCTATGTGGTCGATGTATTCGGGCCTGCAGCGAGCGTCAAGGTGTTCATGTATACAGTTTCGCGAATCGCGGGTTTGATACAGTCGTAGTTCCAGCTTTTAACCAAGGACTTCATGAGGTAGCCTGTACTTACTGTGGACAATGCGTGAGTGTGTGTCCAACAGCCGCTATTGTCATCAAGGACGATACGGCAAAAGTATGGCGTGAGCTAGGCAATCCCGAAAAGCATGTTATTGTCCAAACAGCTCCAGCTGTTCGTGTCGCTTTGGGAGAAGAATTAGGTCTGGAACCTGGGGCCATCGTTACCGGTAAAATGGTCGCAGCCATTCGGAAGCTTGGCTTTAGCCGTGTTTTTGATACAAATTTCGCTGCTGATGTAACCATTATGGAGGAAGGCGCTGAATTGCTTGAACGGCTAAATCATAGCGGTAAATTACCGATGATTACTTCTTGCAGCCCTGGCTGGGTCAACTTTGCCGAGCTCATCTATCCGGACTTGCTGGAGCATCTTTCAACAGCAAAATCGCCTCAGCAAATTTTTGGTGCTCTTGCCAAAACCTATTATGCAGAGAAGATAGGCATTGATGCAAAAAATATCGTATCGGTTTCGATCATGCCTTGTACAGCGAAAAAGGCAGAAGCGGCTCGTGATGAAATGAATGCAAGCGGTTATCGCGATGTAGACATTGTTCTAACTACCCGCGAACTTGGGGCTATGATCCGTGAGGCTGGTATTGATTTTAGTACCTTGCCAGATGACGAATATGATGCGCCTATGGGAATTGCTACCGGAGCTGGTGTCATCTTTGGAGCAACCGGCGGTGTTATGGAGGCTGCTTTGCGGACAGTTTCAGAGCTCGTTACTGGAGAAGAACTGGAGTGTATCGACTTCCATGGTGTACGAGGGCTGAAAGGGGTAAAAGAAGCAGAAGTTCAGATCGGCGATACTGTAGTTAAAGTTGCAGTCGCTCATACCTTACTGAATGCCCGTACGTTATTAGAACAGATTCGTGAGGGTAAATCCCACTATCACTTTATTGAGATTATGGCCTGTCCAGGCGGCTGTATCAGCGGTGGTGGGCAGCCGATATCCAGTTGCGCTGATATTCGTGAAAAGCGGATCAATGCATTATATGAATGCGATCAATGTTCGGCTTTGCGTAAATCCCACCTCAATCCAGCTGTTCAGGAACTCTATGAAAACTGGCTGGGTAAGGCGCTGGGCGAAAAATCTCATAAGCTATTACATACTCACTACCATCCACAAGAGCGCTGCTAAGAATGTGCACGAAAATGCATAGATTTATTTAATTACGGAATTATATTAAAAATAGCTGCAATCTACAGAATTAGTGGCAGGAATTTGGTTTGGTTATTCCGAATAATTTAATGGTTGAAGATATTAGTTACTATCTACTGCTACTATTGTTTGAGGAGGCTTGGCAGTTGAAAGATCACATCATCATTTCAAAGGCTACTATTGACCGCCTGCCACTGTACTTTCGCACCTTACGTCTTAGTTTAGAAGAAGGAATTGATATAATATCATCCGAAGAGCTAGGACAGCGATTAGGCGTAACCCCTGAACAAATCCGCAAAGATTTAGCTTCTTTTGGCCAGTTTGGTAAAAAAGGTGTTGGCTATTATGTGCGTGAGTTGATCAGGAATATTGGTGAAATACTAGGGCTGCATTATAATTGGAATATTGCTGTAGTCGGTATTGGGCATTTGGGATCAGCTTTGGCTAACTATCAGAACTTTGCTTCATTGGGTTTCAACTTGGTGGCTATGTTTGATGCCGACCCAGAAATTATTGGCAAGACCATCAATGGTGTGCAAGTTGAGAGTATTGAAAACCTGACTGCAATCGTACAGGAGCGTAGTGTCCATATTGGAATCATTGCTGTTCCCGCTGTTTTTGCACAGGAGGTAGCTGATAAATTAGTAACTGCTGGTGTTGCCGGTATCTGGAATTTTGCACCCATCAAAATCAATGTTCCAGACAAAATCCGGGTTGTTAATGAGGATTTATCGGTTGGCTTGAGCAGTTTATCTTATCATCTTGCGCGAAATTTGGTTAAAAACAACGATTAAACTTAATATTTCCCAAATTTATAGCAGGAATTTGTAATTTTATCGAGAACCTACATAGATATGCGATTGAACAAAATTTCACAACTTAAGTTAAAGCAGGGGTTTTAATTTTATATGAATACTCATATTAAAAATTAAAGTTAAAAACAGTACCGTCAATTGGCGGATAAAGCCATTGACGGTACTGCTATGCAATAAATGTCTGTTGGTGCTTAGTTTAGCAGTTATCTTTGAATTATACTTGCACCAATTAGCTTTACTGTGAGGTGGAGTTTATCGAGCAAAAATTTGGTACATCGTAATTTTATTTAGCGAATGGCCAACCTTTTCGTTGACCTAGCAAGGAGGAAAAGTTCTAATGATTGACATCCGAGATCGCGTGCGCTGTAAAGCGCTCCATGACAAAATTGTTAGTGCTGAAGAAGCGGCTGCTTTTATTAAACCAGGTATGAATATAGGCGCCAGTGGATTTACACCTGCCGGCTATCCTAAAGCAGTTCCGTTAGCTTTGGCAAAAAGAATGGCTCAAGATCCTTTTAAAATTAACTTGTGGACTGGTGCTTCGGTAGGTAAAGAACTTGATGGTGCTTTAGCCGAAGTGGGTGGTATCCATAAACGGATGCCATACCAAACAAACAATGATTTGCGTAATTCCTTAAATAGTGGCGTGGTAGAATATTTTGACCTGCATTTAAGTGAATCAGCTCAATTGACACGCTATGGTTTCTTAGGCGGCAAGGTTGATGTCGCGATCGTTGAAGCGTGTGCCATTACGGAAGAAGGACACATTGTCCCTACTACATCAATGGGTAATACAGCATCTTTCGTACAAAGTGCTGATATTGTTATTGTTGAGGTTAACACAACTCAGCCGCTTGAATTAGAAGGCATGCATGATGTGTATGTTCCTCTTGATCCGCCTCATCGTCAAGCAATACCTATTGTGAAGGTGAATGATCGTATCGGAACAACCTACATTCCTTGCGGTCCTGATAAAATTAAATATATCGTTCCATGCGATATTAGTGACGACGTTCGTCCCTTCGGACCAATTGATGATTGTTCGCAAAAGATGTCCGAGCTTATCATAGATTTCTTTAAACATGAAATTAAAGCAGGCCGTTTGCCTAAAAACATGCTGCCATTACAATCCGGTGTTGGCTCAGTAGCCAATGCTGTTATCACTGGTTTTGTTAACTCAGATTTTACTGATCTTGAGGTTTACACTGAAGTTATTCAAGACGGCATGCTTGATTTAGCAGATGCTGGAAAACTGAAGTTTGCTTCAGGTACTTCTTTCTCCCCATCACCAGATGGTTTGGAAAGGCTTTATAAAAATATCGGCGAATATCGTCAAAAAATGATGCTTCGCCCGCAAGAAATTGCGAACAGCCCTGAAATTGCCCGTCGTATCGGTATCATTGCCATGAATACCGCAATTGAGTTTGACATTTTTGGACATGTAAACTCCACTCATATCATGGGTACTAAAATGATGAATGGTATCGGTGGTTCAGGAGACTTTGCCCGTAATGCTTACTTGACGTGCTTCTTCACTACTTCAACTGCAAAAAATGGTGCAATATCCTCAATCGTTCCAATGTGCTCACACATTGATCACACTGAACATGATACTGATGTATTTGTTACCGAAATGGGTCTGGCTGACGTCCGTGGCTTAAGTCCAAGGGAGCGGGCCCGTGTAATTATCAACAATTGTGCACATCCTGATTATAAACCTATGTTGCTTGATTATCTTGAGAGAGCCGAGAAAGCAACTAAAAAGGCGCATACGCCTCATATAGTTAGCGAAGCTCTTTCCTGGCATACTAGGTTCCTGGAAACAGGCACAATGAAGAAATAAGTAAAGGAGGATTATACTTAAATGAGCAATGAAAACTTAAAAGCCAAAGTGGCAGAGTACAATGCAAAAGTAGAAAAAGCAGCAGCTAAATTCCCAGAGCGCAGAAATATCCCAGAGCAAAGAATTTACACTCCGGTGGATGTTGAAGGTTTAGATTACGAACGTGATCTTGGTTTACCAGGTACTTATCCTTTTACTCGTGGTGTACAACCTACTATGTACCGTGGTCGTTTCTGGACCATGCGTATGTATGCAGGTTTCTCCACTGCAGAGGAATCCAACAAACGTTACCGTTATCTGATTGAATCAGGTGCGACAGGATTATCTTGCGCATTCGACCTTCCAACCCAAATCGGGTATGATTCAGATGATGACATTTCAACAGGTGAAGTTGGTAAAGTTGGTGTTGCTATCGACTCCTTGGCCGATATGGAAATTCTGTTTGACCAAATCGATCTTGGAAAAGTATCAACTTCAATGACTATCAATGCTCCAGCTTCAGTACTTTTGGCAATGTACATTGCCGTTGCTGAAAAGCAAGGCGTAACTCCTGATAAATTAAATGGTACTATTCAGAATGATATTCTGAAGGAATATGCTGCACGCGGTACATATATTTTCCCGCCGAAGCCTTCCATGCGTTTAATTACTAACATTTTTGAATACTGCTCACAAAACGTACCAAACTGGAATACTATTTCCATTTCTGGTTACCACATTCGTGAAGCAGGTTCCACTGCATCACAAGAGATCGCTTTCACGATTGCTGATGGTATTGCTTATTGCGACGCTGCAATTAAAGCTGGTCTGAAAATTGATGATTTCGCAGGACGTCTGTCCTTCTTCTGGAATGCTCACAATAACGTACTTGAAGAAGTAGCAAAATTCCGTGCATCTCGTCGTGTATGGTCAAAAGTTATGAAAGAGCGTTTTGGCGCAACGAATCCAAAATCTTGGATGTTGCGTGTTCACACTCAAACTGCAGGTTCAATGCTAACTGCACAACAACCTGAAAACAACGTAGTACGTGTAGCTCTGCAAACTGCAGCTGCTGTTATGGGTGGAACTCAATCTCTTCATACTAATTCTAAAGATGAAGCATTGGCTCTGCCAACTGAAGATTCTGTACGTGTTGCGCTTCGTACTCAACAAATCGTTGCTTATGAAAGCGGTTTAGCAGACATCGTTGATCCACTTGGTGGTTCATACTATGTAGAAGCTCTTACTGATCAAATCGAGAAAGAAGCTTGGGAATACATCAAGAAAATCGATGAAATCGGTGGCGCTGTAACTGCAATTGAAAAAGGTTACATCCAAAAAGAAATCCAAGACAGTGCATATAAATGGCAAATGGAAGTTGAAAAAGGCGACCGCGTAATCGTGGGCGTTAACAAATTCCAAATCGAAGAAAAACCAGTTGAAGGTTTGCTTCGTGTTGACTCATCTGTTGGCGAGCTTCAAAAGAAAAAACTTGCTGATCTGAGAGCAAAACGCGACAACGGCGCAGTACAAGACAAACTTGCTGCCCTTGAAAAAGCTTGCCAAGACGATTCTGTTAACCTTATGCCATTGATTCTGGATGCCGTTAAAGCATATGCAACACTTGGCGAAATTTGCGGCGTAATGCGTAAAGTATTCGGTGAATACGAAGCGCATGTAAACCTATAAGAGCGAGAGTTGGAGGGACAACACGATGGAAAAACGTATTAGAGTATTAGTAGCAAAACCCGGTCTTGATGGTCATGACCGCGGCGCCAAAGTCGTAGCCCGCGCTCTACGCGACGCAGGCTTTGAAGTTATCTACACTGGCCTTCGCCAAACCCCAGAGCAAATTGCTGAAGCAGCTCTTCAAGAGGACGTAAATGTCGTTGCTTTGAGTCTTTTATCCGGTGCTCACCCGCACCTTTTCCCACGTGTAGTTGAACTCGTTAAGGGTAAAGGTATGAATGATGTACTAATCGTTGGCGGCGGTGTTATTCCTGATGCTGATATTCCAGCTCTTAAAGATGCTGGTGTAGCAGAAGTATTTACTCCTGGCACCCCAACTAGTGCAATTGTTGACTTTATTAAAGCTAACGTAAAATAATTTAGTGAAGTTGTGGCATATGTTGCTCTTATGATTAAGGGCAACATATGTCATAAGGTGGTGCAACCGATGGATATAGCAAACGAATTGCTGGCTGGTTCAAGGCTGGCTTTGTCTCGCGCTATTACAGCTGTTGAAAACGAATACGACACAGCTGTCGAAATCATGCAGAAACTTTATCCTCATACTGGTCGAGCTCATGTAATTGGTATTACAGGCCCGCCTGGGGCAGGTAAAAGTACGCTGACTGATAAGTTGGCGAAAGAATACCGTCGTCAGGGAAAAACGATTGGTATTATTGCTGTCGATCCAACAAGCCCTTTTTCTGGTGGTGCCATTTTAGGTGACCGTATTCGAATGAATGAACTGACACTCGATGAAGGTGTATTTATTCGCAGTATGGGAACCAGAGGAAGTCTGGGTGGATTATCGCGCAAGACAGCTGAAGCAGTAAAGATTATGGATGCATCTGGTAAAGATGTTATCTTTATTGAAACTGTGGGAGTTGGACAGTCTGAAGTAGACATAGTCAAGGCCGCTGATACTACTTTGGTAGTTTTGGTGCCTGGTCTTGGTGATGATATACAAGCCATTAAAGCAGGGGTTCTCGAAATTGGCGATGTCTTTGCGATAAACAAAGCTGATCGCGATGGTGTGGACCGCTTAAATATTGAACTGGAAATGATGCTTGATTTAAACCAGGATATGGTTGATTGGCGCCCACCGATTAAACGGACGGTTGCCAGCCAAAATCAAGGAATAGAAGAACTTATCGCGACACTTGGTGAGCATTATACTCATCTTGATAAAACCGGTCAGCTCGCTATCCGCCGCACAGAACGTACCAGGAATGAACTTCTAGCAATGATAGAAGAGCAGTTGGGACGTTATGTCTTGCGCAATATTAACAGTTCAGGCCAGTTTGAGCAACTGATTACAGCTGTTCAGCAGCGCCAGAAAGACCCTTATAGTGTTGTAAATGAGATACTAAAGGGCATACTAAAATAGTCTTAAATAAGCTTTTTACTGAAAGAACATACATAGCTTAGGAAAAAAGGAGGTAACATCAATGTTTAAAGTTACTAAAGTTGACCACATTGGTATAGCTGTAAAAGATCTAGAACAAGCTAAGAAATTTTATACTGAAGTGCTTGGTATGGAAGTTCAAGGCGAAGAAGTTGTAGAACAACAAAAAGTAAAAGTTTGCTTCATTCCTAGTGGTGATAGTGAAGTTGAACTGCTGGAGTCTACTTCTCCAGATGGTCCTATCGCTAAATTCATCGAGAAAAATGGCGAAGGTATTCAACATATTGCTTTGAGAGTGGACAACATTGAAAACGCTTTAGCTGATCTTAAAGCAAAAGGCGTTCGCTTAATCGACGAAACCCCGCGCTACGGAGCCGGCGGAGCTAGCATTGCCTTTGTTCATCCAAAGGCTACTGGTGGCATCTTGCTCGAATTGTCAGAGCGCAAGTAAGCCGTTCGGTATATTCAGTGATCTTGTAGGAGGTATAAGATGGCTACTGTCCAGGAAAAAATTCAGGACCTTAAATCCAAGCAGGAAAAAATCCAGCTTGGTGGCGGCGAGAAGCGTATTGAGAAACAACATGCTTCAGGTAAATATACCGCCCGTGAGCGTATTGACAAGTTCTTTGATGCTGGTACATTTGTAGAACTTGACCAATTCGTTTCTCACCGTTGTGTAAACTTCGGTATGGCTGCAAAAGAACTTCCAGGTGAAGGCGTTGTAACTGGTTACGGTACTGTTAATGGCCGTCTGGTTTATGCATTTGCTCAAGACTTTACTGTTGAAGGCGGTTCACTTGGTGAAATGCATGCTGCTAAAATTTGCAAAGTGTTAGATTTAGCAATGAAAATGGGTGCACCAGTTATCGGTATCAACGATTCTGGCGGAGCTCGTATTCAAGAAGCAGTTGATGCATTAGCTGGTTATGGTAAAATATTCTACAAGAATACTTTAGCATCCGGTGTAATCCCACAAATCTCTGTAATCATGGGACCTTGTGCGGGTGGTGCAGTTTATTCTCCAGCTTTAACTGACTTTATCTACATGGTAAAAAACACTAGCCAGATGTTTATCACTGGTCCAGCTGTTATTAAGTCTGTTACTGCTGAAGAAGTTACAGCTGAACAACTTGGTGGTGCTATGACTCATAATAGTACTTCCGGTGTTGCTCAATTTGCTGCTGAAAATGAAGATGATTGCATTGAGCAAATTCGTTATTTGCTTAGCTTCCTGCCTAGCAATAACTTAGAAGAAGCTCCAGTTGTTGAAACTGGCGATTGTCCTAATCGTATGGATGAAGAACTCAACACACTGTTGCCTGATAATCCTAACATGCCTTACGACATGAAAGATGTTATCAAATCAGTCGTTGATAATGGTGAGTTCTATGAAGTACTTGAGCATTATGCGCGTAATATCATTACTTGCTTTGCTCGTTTTGATGGACAGTCTGTTGGTATTATTGCCAACCAACCAGCTGTAATGGCTGGTTGTCTGGATATCAATGCTTCTGATAAATCTTCACGTTTTATTCGCTTCTGTGATGCTTTCAATATTCCTATCGTAAACCTTGTTGACGTACCAGGATTCTTACCAGGTACTGACCAAGAATACGGCGGTATTATTCGTCACGGTGCAAAAATGCTTTATGCTTACTCTGAAGCCACTGTTCCTAAGATTACCGTTATTACGCGTAAAGCTTATGGTGGTTCTTATCTTGCTATGTGTTCACAAGACCTTGGCGCAGATCAAGTATTGGCTTGGCCAACAGCTGAAATCGCGGTTATGGGTCCTGCAGGTGCTGCTAACATCATCTTCAAGAAAGATCCAGATGTTGATGCTAAAACTGCTAAATACATTGAAGAGTTTGCAACTCCATACAAAGCAGCAGAACGCGGCTTTGTTGATATTGTAATCGAACCAAAAGAAACTAGACCGCGCATTATCACCGCCTTGAATATGCTGGCTAGCAAGCGTGAAGCTCGCCCAGCTAAGAAACATGGCAATATTCCGCTATAAGGAAAGGTGAACAAAATGAAAATAGATGCTAAAGGCGTAAGCCCTGAAGTGGTAGCTGCTATTGCTGCTGCTGTAACTGCTATGATGGGCACAGGTGCTCTGGCGTTACGGATTAAACCAAGCACAGTTTGGGCTATGACTGGTCGTCAAAAATTAATGAATTCTCATTAATTTAAGCTCTTTGAAATTTGTACAATTAGTGGCAAAATTTACATGTACTGGTAGAAGCTGCTTACTCAAGGTAGGTAGTTCTGCTGCTCGAAAATAATGCCACACTATAATTTTAAAAAAGTGATGGAGGAATAAAGGATGAAAAAGTTTAACATTAAAGTTAATGGTGCTGCTTTTGAGGTAGAAGTTGAAGAAGTGAAAGCTGCTGTTGCCGCTCCTGCTGCTAAACCTGCAGCCGCTGCTGCTCCTGCTCCTGCTGCTAAACCTGCAGCTCCTGCTGCCGCTGCCGCTCCTGCTGTTGTTGGTGCTGGCGATACTCCTGTAAATGCTCCTATGCCTGGTAAAATCGTGAAAGTTGTCGCTGAAGCTGGTCAAAAAATCAAAAAAGGCGATATCGTTCTAATTCTTGAAGCTATGAAAATGCAAAACGAAATCAGCGCTCCTGCTGATGGTACTTTAAAATCCATCAACGTTGTAGCTGGTCAAAGCGTTAAACCTGGCGAAGTTATGGCTGTTATCGGCTAATATTTCCCCACAGAGACCGTGCGGTAATTACCGCACGGTCTCTATTTGTTTTTCAGAAAGTAAATCTTGACTTTATTGCTTTTTTTATATAAAATATAATGCAATTGAATATGTAATTTTAGGTGGAGTCTGCCAATATGGTGGGCTCCTTTTTGCTTTTTTCAGGCAATACTAATAACTATTCTAGGTGAATGACAATTTACTATACAAGGAGGTAAGCGACTTATCCACGTTTCAGGAGCGGTTAATCGTATTTTGCGGTAAATGTGGATAATTTAAGTAGAACAGCCTAAATGAACTTTATATTGGGAGGAGAAGCTGCTATGGAAAATAATGCACTCATTGCAATAACTATTTTTGTTATTGCCTATGCACTGATTGTTTCTGAGAAAATCCATCGCACTGTTGTTGCCCTTGCAGGTGGTGTACTTATGGTTATTCTAGGTGTTGTGACCCAAGAAACTGCAATTCATCATATTGACTTTAATACAATTGGATTGCTAATCGGTATGATGATTATTGTCAATATCACCAGTGAAACAGGCCTTTTCCGCTATTTGGCAATCTGGTCAGCTAAAAAAGTACATGGAGATCCGGTGAATTTATTAGTTGTGCTAAGCACCATTACAGCGGTGTGTTCTGCATTGCTTGATAATGTTACGACAGTTTTATTGACAGTACCAGTGACTTTTAGTATTACAAAGCAGCTAAAGGTAAAGCCTATTCCTTATATTGTCGCCCAAATATTATCTGCTAATATTGGTGGTACAGCGACACTGGTGGGTGATCCCCCCAATATTATGATTGGCAGTGCGGTTAAGGAATTAACATTTATGGCATTTCTTAATAATTTGGCTTTAATTTCTGTCATTATTTATGTGGTAACAATTTGGATACTTGTCTTACTTTATCGCAAAGAGTTAGTTACCACTGAAGAACTCAAAGCCCAAATTATGACACTTGACGAGAAGAAACAGCTTCAAAATGTCAAGCTGCTTAAGAAATGTCTGGCAGTTCTTACCGTAACTATTGGGATGTTTACCATGCATCAGATGCTGCACCTCGAATCAGCTACAGTAGCCATATTTGGTGCAAGTGTATTACTGGTGATGGCTTATTCAAAAAACGAGCATGAACTTGAGCATGTTTTCCGCAAAATCGAATGGGTGGCTATTTTCTTTTTCGTCGGATTATTTATGCTTGTTTCCGGACTCATTGAAACCGGGGTAATCGCACTCATGGCCCAAAAATCAATTGAGCTGACTGCCGGAAATTTGACCGCAACATCCATGTTGATTCTCTGGATGAGTGCGATTGCGTCAGCATTTGTTGATAATATCCCTTTTGTAGCAACCATGATTCCGATGATTAAGGAAATGAGCAGTCTAGGAATATCGAACTTAGAACCATTATGGTGGAGCTTGGCGTTAGGAGCATGCTTAGGCGGAAATGGAACACTGGTTGGTGCTAGTGCGAATGTTGTGGTTGCCAGTATGGCAGCGCAAGAAGGATACCAATTATCTTTTGTAAAATTCATGAAATTAGCTTTTCCATTGATGCTGCTCTCGATTGCTATTTCTAGTGTTTATATTTATCTACGTTATTTAATGTGAAGAATCTGAAACACTTGGTCCTTATGAGACTAAAAAAGTCCTATAAAGCTAGTCAAAATGCAATTTCTCCAAACTTAGCTAATTTATGAATAAGTTTCCACAAAAATCCTTGCATTTCGGCAAGGATTTCTTTTATTTAAGTAGAAGATAACATAGTTGTATATATTAAGGTGTTGTATCAGATACTGGAGGTATAAGTTTGCGGAGCGGAAATAGTAAAGGATATAGTTTGTTAGCTTTGTTTCTTATTACCGGAGCAGTTTTAGGTGGAATTTTTGGTGAGTTTATTGCCAGTTCTACTACTTTAGCTGGAGTGGCGCCTTATCTGGTGAAAAATTACCCGATAATTGACGTGCCGCCGGTTGTAATAAACTTGTATGTAATCAAATTGATCATAGGTTTTTCACTACAGCCTAACTTAATGAGTATATTGGGCGTTATTGCGGCCATTGCTCTCTTTCGACGCTTTTAATTGCTAAAAGCTCCTCATGTTGGCTGAGTAATTGCTGACCAATTGTGATGGCTTAACGAGTGATAAGCAGGATTGTAGCAAATTTTTGCAAAAGATTTAGCAATTGAAACCTGGCTTGGAGGTAAGGGTATGTCTATTGTTTTGGCATCAGCATCGCCACGACGTAAACAATTATTAGAGCAGATTGGCTGTCAGTTTTCAATTATAACCAGTGATATCATAGAAGATAATAATTTGGATATATTGCCATACGAGTTGGCTGTTCAACATGCTCAGTTTAAAGCTGTTGATGTTGCTTCTAAGCTAGCCGCTGATGATATTGTTATTGGAGCCGATACCGTTGTCGTTTTGGATGGAAAAGTGTTTGGCAAGCCTGCAGATGTGGCTGAAGCCAAACGTATGCTAACCTGCCTGGCAGGAAGAAGCCATCACGTGATTACTGGTATTGCTGTTGTTCGTGGCAAAGAGGTTTGGACTGATTTTACTCAAACTCAGGTAGATTTCGTTCCACTTACTGCTGATGAAATAGATCGATACATAGCTACCGGTGAGCCGATGGATAAAGCTGGAGCCTATGCAATTCAAGGAATTGGCGCATTATTTGTTGATCATATACATGGATGTTATACCAATGTGGTTGGTTTACCATTGAATAACCTGGCTAGACTTCTAAAAAAGGCTGGTATCCGTTTATTATGAATGATGACAAGCCGCTCATGCTGAAGGAATTGCCACTGGACGAGCGACCAAGAGAAAAAATGATAGCCAAGGGATCAGCTGCTTTAAGTAATGCTGAACTGCTGGCAATTTTACTGCGCACTGGAACAAAGTCAGATTCGGTGCTGCGTTTGGCCGAGCGTTTGTTAAAAAAGCATGAAGAGATAGGCTTGGCTGGACTTGCTGTTTTGACACCGCAAGAAATGAGCAAGGTTAAGGGAATTGGTCTTGCGAAAGCCGTCTCTATTGCAGCAGCGGTAGAGATTGGTAAGCGTCTTGCTTCATTAATACCAGGTGAGCGTCCAGCGATTCGATCACCTTTAGATGCGGCTAATTATATGATGGCTAAATTGAGATATGAGGTTAAAGAACACTTTATTGTGATTTTACTTTCAACCAAAAATCATATTATTGCTACACCAACCATATCGGTTGGTACACTGAATGCTTCTTTAGTTCATCCGCGTGAGTTATTTAAGGAAGCCATTAATTACTCAGCAGCTTCAGTTATTTTGGTACATAATCACCCCAGTGGTGATCCGACACCTAGTAAGGAAGATATCGAGCTTACACAAAAACTTGTTAAAGCGGGAAAACTTTTAGATATTTCAGTACTTGATCATGTAATAATTGGAGATAACAAGTATGTAAGCCTTAAAGAAAAGGGAATAATAGTATAGGATTTTATTTTTATGAAGCAGGTTTTGTTGTTAATGAAAGGGGTTGTCATTGTATGTGGAAGTTATTTGGATCATTATCACGTGATATGGGGATAGACCTAGGAACTGCAAATACTTTGGTACATGTTAAAGGACGGGGAATCGTGCTTAGAGAACCGTCAGTTGTTGCTATTCAACGGGATACCGGAGAAGTCTTGGCAGTTGGTGAAGAGGCAAAACAAATGATTGGACGTACACCGGGCAATATTGTTGCGGTTAGACCTTTAAAAGATGGGGTTATTGCTGATTTTGATGTTACTCAAGCCATGCTGAAGTATTTTATCCGCAAAGCCATGGATACGAAATCATTTATTCGTCCTCGTGTTGTTGTTGGGGTTCCTTCTGGCGTGACTGAAGTTGAAAAACGGGCAGTTATTGATGCGACGATTCAAGCTGGGGCACGGGAAGCTTATTTAATTGAAGAACCAATGGCTGCAGCGATTGGTGCCGGTCTTCCTGTTCATGAACCTACTGGTAATATGGTTGTAGATATCGGTGGTGGTACTACTGAAGTTGCCGTCATTTCGCTGGGGGGAATTGTTACCAGCCGTTCTATTCGCATTGGTGGCGATGAAATGGATGAAGCGATCGTGCAATATATCAAGCGTACATACAATTTAATGATTGGTGAACGTACCGCTGAAGAAGTAAAAATCACGGTGGGGGCGGCAATTGCACCTGAAGTGGATGAATCCATGGATATTCGAGGGCGAGATTTGGTAACTGGACTGCCGAAAACGCTAACCATTCGGGCACGTGAAGTTCAACAAGCACTCAGTGAGCCAGTTTCAGGAATCATTGAGGCTGTAAAAGTAACCCTTGAGAAGACTCCGCCAGAACTGGCATCAGATATTATGGATCGTGGTATTGTTATGACAGGCGGCGGTTCGTTGCTGAGAGGCCTGGATGTGTTGTTAAGTAAAGAAACAGGGATGCCTGTGCATATTGCGGAAGAAGCATTATCCTGTGTTGGTGAAGGCACTGGCCGGGCACTAGAAAGCATTGACTTGCTTAAGAGAGTCCTAATGACGCCTAAAAAACTTGGATAGAGAGGAGCCAGGAAGGTGCGTTTTTTTAACAAAAAGACGGTCATCTTGTTGGTGGCTGTAATTACCGTCTTTTTGCTGGCCATTTCCGCGGCGCATGGAAAGTATAAATTCATATTGAGTGAAAGACTGGTTACCACGATTTTGGCACCTGTTGAGTATGCTACATCAAAGGTGAGTTATAGTTTTCGCAATGCAGGTTCATTTTGTTGGCAAATCATGACGGTATATCGTGAAAATCAGTCACTAAAGTCAGAAAATGAACAACTGAAGCAAACTAGTCTTAATGTAACTGAAATATTAGCAGAGAACGAACGACTGCGGGAGATGCTCAATTACAAAAAAGGTACACCGCAGTTTGATGTTGTTACTGCTACTGTGGTAGCGCGTGATCCGGGGACTTGGACCAGCACGATCGTAATTAATCGCGGGACGGACGATGGTATTGCTAAAAATATGCCTGTAGTTACGCCCCAAGGTCTTGTGGGAAATGTTGTTAATGCCTATAGTAACTCGGCAAAGGTTCAATTAATCTTAGATCCACGCAGTGCTGTAGGCTCATTAGTTCAGCGGCCAGAGTCGAGAGTGGCGGCGATTGTTGAAGGCAATAATGCAAATAAGCTTGCTCCTCATATGGTTAACATTGCCCGTGATGCTGATGTTATAAAAGGGGATAAAATTATTACATCAGGATTTGGGGGGATTTATCCTAAAGGCTTATTGCTTGGCGAAGTTACAGATGTGATCAACGAAGAAGGCGGGTTATTAAAATATGCTGTCTTGAAGACGGCGGTAGACTTTGATAGATTAGAAGAGGTTTTTGTCATTATTCGTTCTCGTGAGCCTGTACCAACACTTCCTCTTCCTGTTGTGCCTGGGCAACCAGTAGCTCCTTCTCCAACACCGACAGGACAAGGGAATGGTGCAGTTCAAGGGGGCACACGATGAAGGCTGTCTTTTGGGGCATAATCGTTATTGCTGCACTGATCATCCAGGCTACTGTGATGCCATTATTAGCGTTTCAAGGTGTACAGCCGGATTTATTATTGATTGTTGTAGTATCATCGAGCTTACTATTAGGCAAAGATCAAGGTGTCAGCATCGGTTTTTTCTCTGGCTTACTGCAAGATTTAGTTGGTGGAAATATCTTTGGACTCAATACATTATCTAAACTGATTACAGGCTATTTATTTGGAATGGCTGAGCGAAAGGTATTTAAAGAACATATTCTTTTGCCAGTTTTGGCAATGGTTGTAGCTACTTTTTGTAATAGTGCCATTAGTTTTATTCTTCTTTTATTGCTGGGTTATAAGATCGAATTGATGTCGGCAATTATTAACACAGTTATACCGCTTTTGATGTACAATGTGATTGTTGCTATTCCTGTACATCAGGTGATATATCGGGTGAGTCAAATCAAGTAGGGCACCCTCAGGGGTGCCCCTCATTACTGCTTACGAGAGGGGGGATAACATGCTGGTCAAACGGTCAAATAACCGTCTGGATATTTTAGCAATTGTTGTGCTGCTAGTCGTAGTCTCGCTAGTAACTAGACTGGGTTATTTGCAGGTTCTGCAAGGTAAGTATTACGGTAATTTGGCCGATGGTAATCGGATTAGGCTTATTCCAGTGATGGCCCCCCGTGGCTTGTTTTATGATCGCAATGGTGTGCTGATTGTGTCTAACCGGCCTGGCTTTACAGTGTCGCTATTACCGATTACCGGGCCTGTTCCTGATGATGTCATACAAAAATTAGCGGGCATTCTCAATGTTTCGCCCAATGACATTTATGCAAAATTAAATCAGCAAAATGGTTCTTTTGAACCCATTCGCATCAAAAGCGATATTGGACCAGACATTGTAACCAAAATTGAGGAACGAAAAGCGGAACTTCCTGGAGTTGTTATTGAAATTCAGCCCATAAGAAGCTATGTTAATAATGAACTGGCAGCTCATGTTTTTGGCTATGTGAGTGAGATCAATGATGTTGAACTGGACAAATGGAAAACGGATGGCTATAAATCTGGTGACATTATTGGCAAGTTTGGATTAGAGAAAGTGTATGATAAAACGTTACGCGGTGTTGATGGCGGTGGACAAGTTGAGGTTGATGTTACTGGCCGTCCGGTACAAATACTGGGGAAAAAGGAGCCAACACCAGGAAATAACTTAGTGCTAACAATTGATTATCGCATTCAAAAAGCAACTGAACTTGCTGTTGATGAACAACTGAAATATTTGCAAACTAAAACCGAATTCGTTAATGCGAAAGCCGCTGCTGTGGTTGTCATGAATCCCAAGACGGGTGAAATATTGGCAATGGTGAGCCGTCCGACCTTTAATCCTAATTTATTCTCTGGCGGTATTTCCAGCAAAGATTGGAAAGCGTTAAACGAAAATCCTCACCATCCGATGGACAATAAGGTTATTTCCGGGGAATACCCACCTGGCTCAACCTTTAAAATTGTTACTGGAGCAGCCGCTCTTGAATTAGGTAAAGTGACTCCAGAAGAAAAAATCTTAGATACAGGGCGGCACTGGATTATTCCTAAGGGAAATGCTATGGGTGAGGCGCTTGGCTTGATCAATTTTAGAGAGGCGCTCTCAAAATCAGATAACGTTTATTTTTATGAGATGGGCAATCGATTAGGTATCGATAATCTTGAAAAATATGCGAGAATGTTTGGGCTTGGGGCTCCTACTGGCATTAAATTGCCTGGCGAAATGGAAGGGCTAGTTGCAAATCGGCGCTATAAAGAGAAAGTCTATGGAGAAGACTGGTATTTATCCGAAACTTTTGATGCAGCAATTGGACAAGGGTTTCAACTGGCAACACCATTGCAGATGGCAATGGTTATGAGTGAAATTGCCAATGGCGGTTATCGCTATCGCCCCTATTTGGTCAGTAAAATTACTGCTCCGAATGGAAATGTATTGCAGACTTTTGGCCCTGAGGAAACCGGGCGGATTAAGATATCTGACCGAACGCTAAACTTGATTCGTGATTCGCTGCGCGAAGTTGCTGCTGAGGGTGGTACGGCAGGTGAAACTTTTGCAAATTTCCCAATTGCAATTGCCGGAAAAACAGGGACAGCTGAAAACTCACATGGGAGTGATCATGGCTGGTTTATTTGCTACGGCCCCTATGAAGATCCAAGTATTGTTGTCGCTGTTATTGTTGAGCAGGGCGGTTTTGGAGCATCCTCGGCGGTTCCAATAGCTAAGAAAATCATGGACGCTGCCTTTAATGTGAATCAGGCACCTTCAAGTGACGCGGCGGCTAAGGTTTATAAACCGCAAACCGCTTTATAATTCCGAATAATAAGAGTCAAAGCCTGCTGTATTTAACCAGGCTTTGACTCTTATTTAGTTAATATAATTGATTAAATTGGCAGGAGTATTGGTAAAAAAAGCGAATTTAAGTTGTAAATATAATTTATCTTGTGGTAAAATTTGGGAGTAAGTCATGCGTGAGGATGTTGTGTTTAAAGGCAGCCGGGAAGGGCTGCAATTGGTTTTTAATGAATCGATCGAGTTTGAGAATGTTATCGAACAAATAAAAGCAAAATTAGAATCTGCAGTCAATTTTTTTACAAAAGGAACAACGGTTCAGATGTCGGCTGAGTTAACGATATTATCACAGGAACAACAGCTTGAGTTAATCAATCTTTTCGCAAATTATGGAATAACACTAAAGGAAGCTCAGGTCGAGCAATTTGCAAATCATGAGGTTAACGAAGAACAGCCTGTGGATATTGAATCAGCCCAAACGCTTGTGATTACCAGGACGCTGCGCGGCGGGCAGGAGATTGTACATAAAGGTTCTGTAATTATTATGGGTGACGTAAATCCTGGTGCCAAAGTAGTTGCTGGTGGTGATATTACCATTCATGGCGCATGTCGGGGAATCGTCCATGCCGGATTTTACGGCAATATGGTTGCTTCCATTACTGCGGAAAGACTGCAAGCTTCGCAAATAAGAATAGCCAGTCTTATATCGAGAGCACCCGATGATTTGGACAAGCCAGAGCGGGTAGAAACAGCAAAAATAAAAGACGGAATTATCGTAATTGGTTCAGCTAATAAATAGGAGGTTACACCGCATGGGTGAGGTTATTGTCGTTACATCAGGCAAAGGTGGGGTTGGCAAGACAACAACAACAGCCAATTTGGGTACAGGCTTTGCTTTGATGGGGAAAAAAGTGGTATTAGTGGATGCTGATATAGGGTTGAGAAATCTGGATGTAGTGATGGGGTTAGAAAACCGCATCGTCTATGACTTAGTGGATGTAACTGAAGGAAATTGCCGGTTAAAGCAGGCGCTGATTAGAGACAAGCGTTATGAAACCTTATATTTGCTGCCTGCAGCACAAACCCGTGACAAAACGGCTGTTAGCCCTGATCAAATGAAACAGCTTTGTCAAGAGTTAGCCCAAGAATTTGATTATGTCATTATCGATTGTCCTGCTGGGATTGAGCAAGGTTTCAAAAACGCGATTGCCGGGGCCGACCGGGCTGTTATTGTTACTACGCCTGAGGTTTCTGCTGTTCGTGATGCCGATCGTATTATTGGCTTACTCGAATCGGAGGGGAAAAGTAATCCTAAATTAATTGTCAACCGGATTAGACCAAAGATGGTAAAAAAAGGTGACATGATGGACATTGATGACATCATTGAGATTTTGGCGGTTGACTTATTAGGAATTATTCCTGAAGATGAATATATTGTTATTTCCACAAATCGTGGCGAGCCTGCGATTACCAACCCTGTTTCGCTGGCCAGTACAGCGTACAAGAATATTGTGCGGCGCTTAATGGGAGAGAATGTTCCGTTAATGACGTTAGAAATTAATGATGGTTTCTTTGGTAAAATCAAAAAAATCTTAGGTATTTAGGGAGGGAATGACTGTGTTGGATATGCTAATGAAAATGTTTGGTAAAGATTCTGCAGGTTCTAAAGATATAGCAAAGGAACGGTTACGTCTGGTGTTAGTCCATGATCGGGTCAACGTTTCACCACAGTTCATGGAAGTCCTTAAAGATGATATGATCAAAGTTATATCAAATTATATGGAAATCAATGAAAAAGATATGGAAGTTAGTCTAACGAATACCAATTCATCAGTTGCCTTAGTTGCGAATATTCCTGTTCAGCGTATGAAACGCGGTGCACAGAAGGACTAATAAAACAATCGGCAGCAGGATTAGAAGCACAGAAGTTATTCTTCTGTGCTTCTTTGTTGATGCTGGACGTATGTGAAAAATACGATTATAATAATATAGATGGCTTTAGAGTATACATACGGAAGGTAAGTGTAACCATGCTTAACCGGCGTCTATTGAAGAATCTTGACTTTACGCTGATTTTTACTGTTATTGCAATTATCACTACAAGTTTAATTATCATTGGCAGTGCCACGCATATTAATACTCCCAGTGAAGATCGCTATTGGTATGTACAGCGTCAAGGAATTTTTGCACTCATAAATTTTATATTAATTTTTGTTATGCTGCATTTTGATTACAAATCGTTGTCACGGTATGCAAATTTACTTTACTTTATCAACTTAGTCATGTTGCTGGCAGTTATGTTTGTCGGACAATCGGCCCTGGGAGCACAGCGGTGGATTCAAATTGGACCAATAAGCCTCCAGCCTTCAGAGTTCTCCAAGCTGATTATGATTGTGTCTTTGGCTAATTTGTTGGACAAGCGTACTGGCAAATTAAATTCACTAAGAGATGTTATCCCTGTTTTTCTCTATGTCGGGATTCCTTTTTTATTGGTTATGAAACAGCCTGATTTGGGAACCGCGTTGGTATTTCTCGCAATTTTGTTTGGCATGATCTATGTAGCGGGGATCAGCAGCCGCCTGCTTATGATGATTGTTGGAGCTGGAGTAGCTTTTATGCCGATATTCTGGCACTTTCTGAAAGATTATCAGAAAATGCGGCTTACTGTATTTATTGATCCTAACGTTGATCCTTTAGGCTCTGGTTATCATATCATTCAATCTAAAATTGCCATCGGATCGGGTATGCTATTTGGGAAAGGCTTGTTTGGCGGTACTCAGAGCCAGTTGAATTTTCTGCCGGAGAATCATACTGACTTTATTTTTGCGGTAGTTGGTGAAGAATTAGGTTTTATTGGTGCTGCTCTGATTTTGATATTATATTTTATTATGCTGTATCGGGGGATCAAAATAGCCGGTCTTGCCAGAGATAATTTTGGAACCTTATTGGCAACAGGGATTACTTCAATGCTTACGTTCCATGTACTGGTCAATGTTGGGATGACTGCTGGTATTATGCCGGTAACAGGTATCCCACTGCCACTTATGAGTTATGGAGTTAGCGCGTTGACAACAAACTTGGCGAGTATTGGTATTCTGCTGAATATCTATATGCGCAGGCAAAAAATATTATTTTAAGTTTATCTCGATGTACGGCATTGCCTGTACATCTTTTTTATTTACTTTTTTCTTGCTTTAGGGTGTGGGCGAGCCTGCTTTCAGTTATATTTACTATATTTTGTCATATACATACCAGTAGAGACGGGTAAGCCTGTGGAGGTGCTGGCATGGCAAAGCAATGGAATAATTGGAAAAACCAATGGGACACTAAAGAAAGCTGGCAATATCGGGACGAAGAGCCGGATTATACTTGGCTAAAACGATCGGTCATTGCAGTCGTGATTTTTGCCGTAGCTTATAGTGCGCATATATCCGATTCGACACTTGGGCGGATGACGGACGGCGGAATCAAGTATGTCATCAATACACAAACCGATTTTAATTATGTCATTGATCAGATAGCCAATTATGCTCCTAAGAATATGGATGTTTCAATGCTGCGCCGAGCTCAGTCTGTTGTATCAAAGCCAGCAGATCCGCTGCAATATATGACGAAGCCGGTAAATGGTGCAGTATTATCCGGTTTTGGCTGGCGCATGCATCCGGTTTTAAAGCAGGAAATGATGCATGAGGGAATGGAGTTTGAGGCTCCGCTAGGTACTGGGGTGCGGGCAGCAGCAGCCGGGACAGTAAAAGCTGTTAGCGATAGCGCCCAGCATGGCAAAACGCTAATTATTGAACATGGACAAGAAACTGAGACCGTTTATGGTCATTTAGGTGAAGTGCTGGTCAAACAAGGTGATGCAGTCAGCCAGGGGCAGGTTGTAGCCAAATCAGGTAAAAGCGGCATAACCGTGGGGCCGATGTTGTATTTTGAATTAAGAGAAAAAGGGAAAGCTGTAGATCCTCAGACTCGATTGAAAGGTGAATTTCCAGGTGGGGGAGGTAAATAAATTTTGCGGGTTGGCAAAGTTGGTCGTACGCAGCTTATCCTCAATAATTGGTTTATTGTGTTAATTGCGCTATTTGCTATTGCCGGAATGGCTGGGAAGGTTTTGTTGGTCTTTTGTGCAGTATTATGGCACGAGTTGGCTCATGCTGCAGTGGCGTTAGCGTTAGGGTATAAAGTGCGGGAACTGGAATTGCTGCCATTTGGCGGAGTGGCCCGTATTGATCGACTGGGGGAAGCTTCAGCAAGGTGTGAGATCCTTATGGCAGCCGCCGGACCGGCAGCAAGTTTGGTTCTGGCGGCTATTATTTATCTGACCCAAGAGTTTTTCCCTTATTGGCGAGAAATATGGCAGTTTTTTTATGAAACCAATCTTATGCTAGCTGTTTTTAATTTAATTCCGGCATTGCCGCTAGATGGTGGACGGATATTTCGTGCTATTTTATCCATGCAGTGGGAATATGGAAAAGCAACACTCATTACGGCTAATATAAGCCGTTTTATCAGCGCGTTCTTGGTTTGCAAAGTTGCTTATGACTATTTTGCGTTAGGTTTACTCAACCTTTCACTGGTCATTGCTGCAGTCTTTTTGATTGTTGCTTCTCAGGCTGAATTAAAAGTTGCTGGTTATCGAAGTATGCGAATATTAGCAAATAAAAAAGCTGACTTATCGGCCAGAGGGTATATGCCAACCATCCATTATACGGCAATGGCTAGCTCATCAGCGCGTGACATTGTACGTTTATTTGGTCCTGAGCGGTATCATATCATTTTGGTGATCGATGAATCTCATCGAATTTGCGGAACTCTCACCGAAACTGAAGTGTGGGAAGCGCTGCCTGCACGAGGGCTATATGCAAGAATGGGGGATTTTATTCATTAATGCAGGATATTCAGAACTTTTATAGAAGATAAGAAGGTTATCTATGGTAATATTGCAATAGATTGGGGCAACATATAAGTAATAAGCATGCTGCAAGTATGTACTAACGCCTTAGCACAATATGGAGGTTAACATGATAAAGCTGGATCCTGCCGTAATTAATCGAGTAACTAAACCTGCTCGTTATACTGGTAACGAACTGAATAGTGTAAAGAAAGATCATGCGAGTGTCAAAGTGACGGTGGCATTGGCATTACCTGATGTCTATGAGGTAGGCATGTCAAATCTCGGACTTAAAATTTTATATCAAATTTTAAATGACCGTACCGATACTGCAGCCGAGCGCGTGTATGCGCCTTGGGTGGATATGGAAGCCGAAATGCGGGCACATCATATTCCGTTACATACGTTAGAAACGTTTACGCCTGTGAAGGATTTTGATATGATTGGGTTTTCTCTGCAATATGAGATGATCTATTCCAATGTACTGAATATGCTGGATTTAGCTGGCATTCCTTTAATGACAGCCGAAAGGGATGAACGCCATCCTTTTGTCATTGGCGGGGGGCCATGTGCCTATAATGCCGAACCGGTCGCTGATTTTTTTGACTTACTCGTTATTGGGGAAGGCGAAGAAGTGATTGAGGATGTCGTGGCAGTATTAGCGTCTTGGAAAGAGGATGGCAAGCCTGATGGCCGCAGCGGATTTTTAAAACGAGCGGCTAAAATTGAAGGGGTATATGTACCTTCATTTTATGATGTATCCTATCAAGCAGATGGCACAATCGCTGCGGTTACTCCTAACTGTAGTGAGGCTAAGCCGGCTATTATCAAACGGGTCGTTAAAGATTTGAATGACGTTAAATTTGCCACAAAGCCGGTGGTGCCTTATTTAGACATCGTTCATGACCGAATTATGTTAGAGTTATTTCGCGGTTGTACCCGTGGGTGCAGGTTTTGCCAAGCTGGAGTTTTATACCGTCCTGTCAGGGAAAGAACTCCCGAAAAACTGTTTGATATCGCTGAGCAGCTTGTCCAGAATACCGGCTATAATGAGATATCGCTGACTTCATTAAGTTCGGCCGATTACTCGCATCTGCGTGAAATTGTGCGTGGATTGGGTGAACGGTTTAATGATAAGGGTGTCAGCGTATCCTTGCCATCACTGCGGATTGATAGTTTCTCCATTGAGCTGGCTCAAGAAGTTCAGCAAGTGCGTAAAAGCGGTCTGACTTTTGCACCTGAAGCCGGGACGCAGCGGCTGCGGGATGTGATTAACAAAGGGGTCACTGAGCAGGATTTGGAGCAAGCCGTTGGAGCAGCTTTCCGGCAAGGGTGGTCAAGTGTTAAATTGTATTTTATGATCGGTTTGCCGACTGAAACAGATGAGGATGTATTGGGAATTGCGGATTTAGCTTACCGGGTACTCAATCTGTATAAAGAAATTAAGGGACGGCGCGGTGCCAAGGTGACTGTTAGTGTGTCGTCCTTTGTTCCCAAAGCGCATACTGCTTTTCAATGGTATGGCCAAAACAGTACTGAAGAAATTGAGCGCAAACAGCAACTTTTAAAAAGCCGTCTCAGAGATCGGAGCATTTCTTTTAATTATCACGATTCTCGGACAAGCTTCTTAGAGGGCGTTTTCTCGCGCGGCGATCGAAGACTGGGTAAGGTCTTGCTGGAAGCGTGGCGCGGTGGTGCCAAATTTGACGGTTGGTCGGAATATTTTAAATATGGAGTTTGGATGGAAGCCTTTGAAAAATGTGGTATCGATCCACATTTCTATGCCAATAGAGAACGTAACGAAGCAGAAATACTGCCATGGCAGCATATTTCCAGTGGCGTGGACAAGTCTTTCTTAGTAAGCGAATATCAACAGGCTATTCAAGAATGTTATACACCTGATTGCCGTCGCAGCACCTGCAGTGCTTGTGGTGTATGTCCGGGACTGGGTGTTGAGGTGCTGGATTGGGGGATGCAGGCGTAATGGAAAAGTTGAGAACTGAGATTACTAAAGGGGAAGAGATTCGTTATATTTCTCACCTTGATTATGCGAGGGTTATTGAGCGTGCAATCAGACGGGCAAATTTACCTGTTGCTTATTCTGAAGGCTTTAATCCGCATATGAAGATTTCCTTTGCTTCGGCGCTGGCTGTTGGCGTTACCAGTGAGGCGGAATATTTAGATATTGAGCTCAATCAGGCCGTTGCGGCAGCGGAGGTTCAAGAGCGGCTGTCGGCGCAGCTTCCTGCGGGTCTAAGGCTAAAAAAGGCTAAATATGTGGATCAGAAGACTCCGGCTTTAATGGCTGTGGTGAATTTGGCTCAGTATAAGGTTATTGCACCTGCTGGCAGTGATTTCGCTATGATTGAAAAAGCTGTTGCTGAGTTTAATCAAGCCCTGGAAGTGCGTTATATCCGTGAATCACCAAAAGGTAAGAAAGAAATTGATGTTAAGGATTATGTCGAACAAGATATTGCGGTCGAACAAAAGGATGGCTTAGTCATTTTAAGTATGACGATAAAAATTACTCCTACCGGAAGTGTTAAGCCGGGAGAGGTATTAAAAGCATTAGTGGAGAATTTTGCTTTAAATGTTGTTGAAGCTGGAGCCCTCATTCACCGGACAGGTTTATTTATTGCCAATGAAAAAGTATTGTTGTCACCGATTGATCTATAGTCGCGTAAGGAGATGAGTCATGACAAAAACTATTGTGGTTAATATTATGCCTGAGGAAACCAGGATGGCGCTGCTTGAAGACGCTGAACTGCTGGAAGTCTCAGTTGAAAGGAATCAAAGCGGCAATGTGGTGGGGAATATTTATAAAGGAAAAGTCAAGAATGTTCTGCCTGGGATGCAAGCTGCTTTTATTGATATTGGGCGTGACAAAAATGCTTTTCTGTATATCGGTGATGCGTTGCCACATAACGTATCACAACCGGCGATTCCTGAGGACATGGTAACGACTGGACAAGATATTTTAATTCAAATTGTAAAAGATGCCATTGGCACGAAAGGACCGCGGGCGACTACCCATTTGACTTTACCAGGCCGCTATGTGGTGCTGATGCCAACCGTCGATTATATTGGAATATCGCGTCGTATTGAAACAAGCGAGGAACGCGAACGCCTTAAACAGTTGGCTGAAAAAGTACGACCACAGGGTATGGGGATGATTATTCGCACGGTTGCTGCAGGTAAAAGCGAAGAAGATTTGCAAAAGGATATTGCCTACTTGCACAATTTATGGAACTCTTTGGCGGCAAGAGCAAAAAGGGCTAGTTCTCCAACTCTTTTATACCGGGATGTTGATTTAGTCATCCGTATTGTTCGTGATTATCTTTCGGCTGATATTGATGAGTTTGTTGTTGATAATCAGGAAGCTTTTGGACGGGTATGTGATTTATTGAAGTTTATTTCACCCGAATTAGTACCCAAAATTAAACTGCATCAAGGGGCGGAAGATGTATTTACTCAATATGGTTTAACGGCTGAAATTGAAAAGATTGGTCAGCGTCAAGTTTGGTTGAAATCCGGTGGCTATATCGTTATTGATAAAACTGAAGCGCTTACCGTCATTGATGTGAATACCGGTAAATTTGTTGGGCGTACTAATTTAGCGGATACTGTGTTTCATACTAATTTGGAAGCTGTCAGTGAGATTGCCAGACAAATCCGCCTGCGGGATATTGGTGGTATTATCATTATTGACTTTATTGATATGGATGCTGACGAGCATAAACAAGCCGTCCTAAGTGCTTTGGAAGAAAAATTAAAGCGTGACAAAACCAAAACCAATATTCTCGGGTTAACAGGGCTAGGGCTTGTAGAGATGACTCGTAAAAAAGCCCGCCAGAACTTTGAAGGTGTACTCTATAGTGAGTGTCCTTGCTGTGAAGGTCGCGGCCGCGTGCAATCACCTGAGACGGTGAGCATTAATGTTCGGCGGGAATTGCGCAAGATAGCGGCACGCAAAAGGCTTCAGGGGGCATTTACTGTCCAGGTTCATCCACGAGTGGCTGCTTTGTTTGAAAAGGATCATGAAATTGAGCGAATTGAGAAGGAAATTGGGCGTCGTTTAACGGTTGAGGCCGTAGCCACCATGCATCCGGAAGCCTATTCCATCCTGCAATCAAATGAATGATAGGAAGTCATTGACAAGCAAGGTTTCTTTATGGTAAAATTTTATGCTGTAAGCAAGTAGCTTGCTTTCCCAAACCGCACGGAGAGGTTCGTTGATAAACAGCTTAGTGCTGTACCGTATTCGGCGAGTATATTTGCAGGGAGGTGTAATAATGTACGCAATTATTGAGACTGGCGGAAAACAATACCGTGTAACTGAAGGCGATGTTGTAACTGTCGAGAAAATTGAAGCTAACGAAGGCGAAACTGTTGAGTTTGACCGTGTTCTTACTGTAGTTAAAGACGGTTCTGTAGTACTTGGCAAACCTGTTATTTCAGGCGCTAAAGTAACTGCAAAAGTAATGGCTCAAGGCAAAGGTAAAAAGATTTTGGTTTTCAAATATAAAGCAAAATCCAACTACCGCAGACGCCAAGGTCATCGTCAACCGTTCACTAAATTAGTTATCGAGAAAATTGAAGCTTAATTGTTATGATTAAGATTGCAATTCATCGTAACCTGGCTAATTTGATTACAGGGTTTACTGTCGACGGCCATGCGAATACTGCTCCACACGGGCAGGACATTGTTTGCGCAGCGGTATCGGCATTAACTCAGACGGCAGTATTAGGGTTAGAATGCTATTTGAAGCGTTCCTTTACCCTTGATGTCGCCAGCGGTAAACTTAAGGTTATCCTTGAGGATGCGCCGGATCAGTTAACAGGAGCTATTTTAGAAACTATGTTGCTTGGTTTATTAGAGATCGAAAAAATAAATCCGCAATTTGTTCGTATTTCAGAACACAGGAGGTGAGATGTGATGAGTATGTTTAAATTTGATTTACAGTTATTCGCTACTAAAAAAGGCGTAGGTAGTTCCAAGAACGGTCGTGATAGCGAAGCTAAGCGTCTTGGTGTGAAGCGTCATGCGGGTGAAGTTGTTACCTCTGGCAGCATTTTAGTTCGCCAAAGAGGTACTCACTTCCATCCTGGTCAAAACGTTGGTATTGGTAAAGATGATACCTTATTTGCTAAAATAGCTGGCCGTGTTGCTTTTGAACGCAAAGGCCGCGATGATAGACAAGTTAGTGTATACCCAGCGGAAGAAGCTATTTAATCATTTATACCTGCGGCCTACAGCCGCAGGTATTGTTTTCCAATAAGATATCAGAAACAAACAAAGCTGGTATTAGATTGTGATTATTTTACAAATCTAGTACCAGCTTTTCCTGCAAAATAAACAGGAGTTTTGTATAAACAGGGCGAAAGCATACTTATTGTGCCAAAAAGGAGAGGTGTTTAAATGACAACCGAAGCGGCCAATAAAGAAGTATGTGACGAATTAGTCAGGGTACTCAGAATTCAGCGTCATGATTTTATTAATCATATTCAAGTAATCCATGCATTGCTGCAGCTAGGGCGGGTAGAGAAAGCTTTAAAATACATTGAAGACTTGGCAAAAGATCCGAATATGATGTCAAATCCACTTCGAATGAATAGTTGCCCGGTTGAATGCCAACGTAAGGCTGTGCATGACTAATTTATCGCCCTATGGTACATATTACAGATAGATAATAATGGGATTCCAAGCCAGTAAAGGGGATAAATATGTTTATTGATAGAGCGAGAATACAAATTAAAGCCGGTGACGGTGGTCATGGTATGTCAAGCTTCCGGAGGGAGAAATTCGTACCCAAAGGTGGACCAAGCGGTGGCGATGGCGGCCGTGGCGGCGACGTCATATTAGTGGTTGATGAAAATTTAAATACGTTAATTGATTTTCGTTATAAACGGAAATTTGCAGCCGATAACGGTGCTAATGGACAAACTAAAAATATGCATGGTGCTGCTTCTGCCCCTCTTTATATTAAAGTTCCGCCAGGAACGCTTGTAAAAGATGAAGAAACAGGAGCTGTAGTTGCCGATCTTACCGAGAACGGCCAACAAGCAGTAGTGGCAAGAGGTGGTCGTGGCGGCCGCGGTAATGCCAGGTTTGTGAACAGTGTACATCGGGCGCCGACTTTCGCGGAAAAAGGTGAGCCTGGAGACGCTCGTTCGCTGCAGTTGGAATTGAAACTATTGGCTGATGTTGGTCTGGTGGGTTATCCAAGTGTGGGTAAATCCAGCATTATCTCAATGGTGTCGGCGGCTAAACCAGAGATTGCTGCTTATCACTTTACAACACTGACGCCTGTATTAGGTGTTGTTAGCCTTGCTGAAGGGCATAGTTTTGTGTTAGCTGATATTCCCGGACTTATTGAAGGAGCACATGAAGGGGTAGGCTTGGGCCATGACTTTTTGCGTCATGTCGAACGAACCAAGGTGATTATTCATGTGTTGGATGTGTCGGGGATGGAAGGCCGCGATCCAATTGAAGACTATCATAAAATCAATAATGAATTAAAACTATATAATGAGCGTTTGGCGAAACGGCCACAGATTGTTGCTGCAAATAAAATGGATTTGCCTGACTCAGCGGAAAACTATGCTAAAGTCGTTGAGTTTATGGCGCAGGAGGGCCGGGAAGTTTATCCGGTTTCTGCAGCTACCGGACAGGGGCTGACTCTGCTTATGCAGCGGGTTTCGCAGCTTCTTGATGAATATGTTGAAGAGCCGGAAGTTGAAGAGCATACTAAAGTCTATGAGGCTAAACCGGACGATGAAGTGACAATCAGCCGTGAAGATGATGGTACGTATGTCGTTACCGGCAAAGGAATCGAAAAGCTTGTTGCGATGACCAATTTCGATAATGATGAGGCGGTACAGCGATTCCAGGCTATCTGGCGACGGATGGGCATTGAAGAAACCCTTAAAGAACGGGGTGTTCAAGAAGGCGATTCAGTCCGTATACGGGATATGGTATTTGAATTTAAAGAATAGGAGCGATCTATTGTTGGATAATGTTTTAACAGGTAAACAAAAACGGTTTTTACGGTCATTAGGAAGTACGCTAGATCCGGTTGTGCAAATTGGCAAAGCCGGAGTAATCGACTCTGTCGTTACCAGCGCCCAAGATGTCATTGAAGTGCGTGAACTTATTAAGGTAAGAGTATTACAAAACAGTCCGGAAGAACCAAAGGACGCAATAGCAGCACTGGCTGAGGCGATTGATGCCGAGCTTGTTCAAGTGATTGGCCGAAATGGTTTGCTTTATAAGCAAAACCCGGAAAAAAGCAAAATCGAATTACCTTAATTATGGCAGATTAATTTGTTGGAGGAGTAATTATGCTTACCAGAGCTAAAATAGCTGGTGCTAAACGGATTGTGGTTAAAGTTGGTACCAGCACAATTACTCACGATACAGGGAAACTCAATTTTTTTCGTATTGAAAAACTGGTACGCGAGTTGGCTGACTTAGCCAATCAAGGAAAAGAAATCATACTGGTTACTTCAGGTGCTGTTGGGGCTGGGGTAGACCGTTTAGGATTAAAGGAACGTCCTAAGACCATTCCTGAAAAGCAAGCTGCCGCTGCAGTAGGACAAGGCATATTGATGCATACCTATGCGAAGCTGTTTGCTGAATACGGACAAACGGTTGCGCAAGTCTTACTGACTCGTGAAGATTCAGTCAAGCATAAACGCTACATCAATTCCCGTAATACCTTGCTTACCTTGCTGGAAATGGGAGTTATACCGGTTATTAACGAGAATGATGCTGTATCGGTGGATGAATTAAAAATAGGGGATAATGATACACTGTCGGCAATGGTTGCTACAATCGTGGATGCCGACTTACTGATCATTTTGTCTGATGTTGCAGGTGTGTATACCGGCAACCCCCAGACCAATCCTAACGCTGAGTTAATATCAGAGATTACCGATATTACTCCGGAGATTGAAGCCTTGTCAGGGGGACCGGGATCAACCCGGGGTACAGGGGGCATGTATACTAAAATTCAGGCTGCTAAGATTGCTGTCAATTCTGGTGTTACCATGGTCATTGCTTCAGGTGGTTATGACGGTGTCGTCAGGGAGATATTCAGTGGTGCCAATATCGGAACTATTTTTCTTTCAAAAGAGTGTCACTTGCAGGTGCGGAAAAGCTGGTTGGCTTTTGGAGCCCGAATTTCCGGGGCGGTGACTGTTGATAAAGGCTGTGAGCAGGCAATCTTAGAAGGCGGTTCGAGTTTACTTGCGCCTGGTATTATTGCAGTAACAGGTGAATTTGAACCAGGCAATACCATCCGTGTATTAAGCCTGGAGGGCCGGGAATTTGCCAGAGGTCTTGCCAACTATAGTTCGATGGAAATAGAAAAGATTAAAGGCCATCACACGAATGAAATTGTTCAAATCTTAGGGTTTAAATCCTATGATGAAGTTATCCATCGCGATAATTTGGTATTAATGGTTTAGTCAGTCGCTAGGTCAGGGAGGGAAGAATATGGATTATATTACCGAGCTGGAGAATAAAGGCCGGGCAGCGAAAACTGCAGCACGCAAACTTGCGGTTTTAGCTACAACGATTAAAAATAATGCCTTAATGAACATGGCTGATGCATTGGCTGCAAATTGTACTCGTATTTTATCAGCCAATGCCAAAGATATTGCTAATGGGCAACAAAAGGGTTTGACTCAATCGCTTTTGGATCGTCTGATGCTGAATGAAGCAAGAATTATGGCAATGGCTGAGGGGCTTCGTCAGATTGCGGCACTGCCTGATCCAATTGGCGAAGGGTTAGGGATGCAGCGTCGTCCGAATGGTCTTGAAATTGCTAAAGTAAGGGTACCTCTTGGGATTATTGGAATCATTTATGAAGCTAGACCCAATGTCACTGTTGATGCTGCCGGTTTGTGTTTAAAAGCAGGAAATGCAGTCATATTAAGAGGTGGCTCTGAAGCCATCCATTCTAATCTTGAAATTATCACCATTATTTCAGCCGCTGCTTACAGTGCGGGTATTCCAGATGGTGCTATCCAATTTATTGAAACTACTGACCGCCAGGCAGTCAATGCCATGCTGAAACTTAATCAATATCTTGATGTCATCATTCCCCGAGGGGGAGCTGGCCTGATAAAAACAGTGGTCGAAAATAGCACTGTGCCGGTCATTGAAACAGGAACAGGTGTATGCCATACTTTTGTTGATGAAACGGCTGATCTGGCTATGGCACAAGCCATTGCCTTTAATGCCAAAGTATCCCGGCCTGCTGTTTGTAATTCGATGGAAACATTGCTTGTCCATCAGGCCGTTGCGGATAAATTCCTTCCCGATATGCTGACACAATTCAGCAAGGCTGGAGTTGAACTGCGCGGCTGTCCGGAAACCATGAAATACAGCACTGCCGTTCTTGCGGCTGTTGAAGACGATTGGCAGACTGAGTATCATGATTTGATTCTGTCTATAAAAGTCGTTCGTAATATCGAGGCCGCTATTGATCATATTGATCAATATAGTACCCGCCATTCCGAGGCTATTGTTACTCAAAATTACGATAATGCGCGTCGTTTTCAGCATGCTGTTGATGCTGCTGCAGTCTATGTGAATGCCTCAACCCGATTTACGGATGGTTTTGAGTTTGGCTTTGGTGCCGAAATTGGCATTAGTACTCAGAAGATCCATGCACGTGGACCAATGGGGCTGCCTGAGCTGACTAGTATAAAATATGTCATAACCGGTAACGGACAAATACGCTAAGCTGAATTTTGAGTTTAGCATTATTTCGACACTCATTACTATCTTTATCCTGGATAAAGATAGTAATTTTTTTATAAAGCAATTGACCCAATAGTCATCTAACCTTACAATAACAGTAATGACTTTCTATTTATTGGGAGGGAACTATCATGCAAACACTACTCGCAAAAGTATCAAAATATAAAAAATGGCTGTTTGCTGTCATTATTATTGCAGTTGCTGCTAAGTTTGGCTTAACGATGTACTCCAATGCAGCAAAACCAGTTAGTACTTCTCAGATTATTACTGCCGAAAGGGGTGACATTACCTCGATTGTCTCGGCAACCGGTACCATCAAGCCCGTTAATATGGTTGATGTAAGCTCTAAAATTACCGGGCTTATTAAAGAAGTAAGAGTCAATGAAAATGATCAGGTTACTGCCGATCAGGTGCTGCTTGTGTTAGATGATAATCGTCTGCAGACGACTGTTGCTCAAGCGGACGCCCGGCTTGCGAATGCAGCGGCGAATTATGAAAGACAGCAACGCTTATTTGGCTACGGGGCTGTTGCTCAGCAGCAGCTGGATGCAGCTCAGATGGACTATAATGTTGCAACTGCTGCTTATGCAGATGCAATATCACAACTTAGTGACACTGTGATAAAAGCTCCAATTGACGGAAAGATTATTGGCAAACCCATACCGGCTGGACAAACGGTTGCACCTGGTATTTCCAATCCAATGGTGCTGGTAACCATTGCAGACATGTCGAAAATGCAGATTGAAACTCAGGTCGACGAGTCTGATATTGGTCGGGTGGCTGTTGGTCAAAAAGCTAGTTTCACAGTAGATGCCTATCCGTCTAAAACCTTTAGCGGGATCGTTTCGAATGTATCACAACGGGCTAACATTCAGCAAAATGTAGTTTATTATACTGTGACTATTGATGTCTTTGAGCCAGGTGATTTACTAAAGCCAACCATGACTGCCCGGGTTTCCATTCAGGTGGGTGAAACAAAGAATGCCCTGATCCTGCCGCTTAATGCAGTCAAACAAAACAAAGGCCAGTCTTATGTTCAAGTGCAGCGAAATGATCAGGTCCAAAATGTCAATGTCACTACTGGTCTTGCCAACGACGAAAAGATTGAAATACTAACTGGGTTAAATGATGGGGAACAAATTGTTCTCAATCAATCTAAATCCAATGCTGATGCTGCCAAAGGATCAGGTTCTATGCGTGGCATCTTTGGCCGCTAGGGGGAGGGCTAGAGCATGACGATCGCTTTAAAAAAGGTTACAAAACTCTATCAAATGGGTGATAACGAGGTTGCTGCTTTAGCGGGGATTACGCTGAATATTTCGACAGGAGAATTTGCAGCTATTATGGGGCCATCCGGCTCGGGAAAATCAACGCTAATGAATATTCTAGGATGTCTTGATCGGCCGACAAGCGGTTCATATCAGCTGGACGGAAAAGAAGTTGCAACATTAAATGATGATGAACTCGCCATTACGCGTAACAAAAAGATTGGTTTTGTATTTCAGAACTTTAACTTGCTGCCGCGAATGTCCGCTTTACAAAATGTTGCGCTGCCCTTAGTCTATTCCGGTACAGATAAGCAGACCCGTACTCAGTTGGCAGGGCAGGCGTTAACAATGGTGGGCTTGGGAAACCGCATGGATCACAAGCCCAATGAAATGTCAGGCGGACAGCGGCAGCGGGTGGCTATTGCCAGAGCATTGGTCAATAACCCGAGCATTATTATGGCAGACGAGCCGACTGGTAATCTGGATACTAAATCAGGCGAAGAGATTATGAGTATTTTTGACGAGTTGAATTCACAAGGCCGGACAGTCATATTGGTAACGCATGAGCCAGATATTGCGGAGCATGCCCGGCGAATCATTCAGGTTCGTGATGGTCTGATTGTCCGCGATCATCACCATAAGGAGTGAAGCGGGTGTTTTGGGAAAGTGTCAGTATCGCCCTTGAAGGGCTAAGAGCGAACAAATTACGTTCCATTCTCACTATGCTGGGCATCATCATTGGGGTTGGAGCTGTTATTGCCATGATATCCATTGGTATGGGTGTTCGGGATAAAGTGCAAAATTCAATTGCAAGTTTGGGCAGTAATTTAATTATTATCACTCCTGGGGCCACCTCACCGTCTGGGGTCAGATTGGCGGCGGGGTCCAATACAACTGTCACCAATAAAGATTCGCAGGCTATTGCCCGTGAAGTGTCAGGGGTTAATCTGGTTGCTCCAAGTGTGAGTAAACAATATCAAATTGTTTATGGCAATAAAAATTGGACAACAACGGTTCAGGGAACAACACCGGAATATGCCGATGTGCGTAATTATGAGCTTGGTAATGGCAGCTTTTTTACTAATCAGGATGTTGATACCAGGGCTCGGTTTGCTGTTATTGGGAATACTGTTAGTGAAAATTTATTTGGTGAAATCAGTCCAATTGGTCAAATGATTCGCATTAATAAGGCGCCGTTTAAGGTAATCGGAGTTTTGAAAAGTAAAGGCCAATCGGCTGGGGGAATGGATCAGGATGACATGGTACTGGTTCCGTTAACGACAGCTCAAGAGCGATTGCTTGGAATCACTTATCTTCATAGCATCAGCGTCCAGGCCGTGGATGGGGATGTGATTAACCAAGTTCAAGAAGATATTACAACCTTGCTTCGGACACGTCATAAGTTAACTGCTGATAAAGCCGATGACTTTACTGTGCGGAATTTGGCTGCTGTTATGGCTACCGCAGAAGAGACTACCGGCACAATTACGTTACTGTTAGGAAACATTGCAGCCATATCACTCTTAGTGGGTGGAATTGGAATTATGAATATTATGTTGGTTTCGGTTACCGAAAGGACAAGAGAAATTGGCATAAGGAAGGCTTTAGGTGCCACCTATCACAACATCTTGCTGCAGTTTCTGATTGAGGCTATCGTCATTGGTGTGACAGGTGGAATAATCGGTATTGGCCTTGGGGTAAGTGCAGCCTATGCCATTTCGGCAATAGCCGGCTGGAATACCGTTATTTCTCTTACCGCCATTGTGATTGCTTTTGGCTTTTCCATCTTAATAGGGCTCTTCTTCGGAATTTATCCAGCGCGCAAAGCTGCTTTGCTTGATCCGATTGACGCACTGCGCTATGAGTAAGATTCGCTTATACATCAAAGCAATCAGACAATATTATCAGACAGACAAAGCCAGGCATGATTTGATTGATTACTTGAAGGCTGGTTTGATTATGATTTCGGTTATGATCCTTATCCGGCTGACACTAGCATGGGTTCAATAAAATCGGACTTGTTATATTGCTGAAATTTTACTATTATATAAGGATATAAGAACTTTGTGACGGGAGAATACTTATGTCAGAAATTAAACGTAAGATCGGCATAATGGGAGGGACCTTTGATCCTATTCATATCGGTCATCTCGTAACAGCTGAGGCAGTACGAATTGAGTACTCTTTAGATAAAGTTATTTTCATACCTGCAGCCAATCCGCCGCATAAACAGGAACTTCAGGTCACGCCAGCCATGCATCGCTATATCATGACAGTCATGGCAACATACTCGAATCCTTATTTTTATGTATCCGATATTGAGCTTGAGCGGCCAGGCTTATCCTATACCTTTGATACAGTATCTGCGCTTATCGATCAATTTGGTGCCAAGACTGATTTTTATTTTATTACTGGTGCAGATGCCATTCAAGATCTGCCAACCTGGGAGAATGTAGACGAATTGCTCAATCTATGTCATTTTATTGCCGCTACCAGACCCGGTTGCATCAGCACTTTGGACAATGTAATCAGACACTTTGGTCCTAAAGGCCGTAAACGCATTCATCGTTTAGCAACGCCAGAGCTGGAGATTTCCTCTACAGATATTCGCGAAAGAGTTAAAAATGGCCGATCCATTAAATATATTGTTCCAGAAAGTGTTGAAAGCTACATTTTTAAAGAAAGCTTATATCGTTAGCTACAGTACCAAATAAAGGCAGGCATAAAATCTTTGGATTCGCAGATAATGATAATGCAGTATAGAATCCATGGAAAGAGAGGTGATCTCAATGGCAAAAACTCTCTATGTCGGCAACCTGCCGTGGTCGACAACGGATACTTCTTTAACTGAAGCGTTCAGTCCCCACGGCAATGTAATCTCAAGCAGAATTATAACTGATAAAGAAACAGGTCGCTCAAGAGGTTTTGGCTTCGTTGAAGTTGATGATGCAGACGCAGACAAAATGGTTGAAGCGATGCATGGTTCAGAATTTGGCGGACGACAAATTGTTGTTAATGAAGCTAAACCAAGACAAGGCTAAGCTAAATAGATATTAACACACTGCCTCCTTTCATAGGGAGGCTTTTATTTTTGCGATATAGAGCAGGAAAATGACAATATTTGCTGAATTTTAGCAGATAAGGTGATGGATAATGATTAAAAAAATGAAAGAACAATTAGCACAAAACTTATCAGAAAAACGATATAAGCATTCTGTTAATGTCAGTAAAACGGCCAAGGTGTTAGCCAAACAATTTGAGTGCGACCCTGAAAAAGCTAAAATAGCAGGTTTGCTGCATGACTGTGCACGGGAGTTAACCAATAATCGCCTATTGTCAACTGCTGAAGCCTTTGGTATAGTGGTGGGAGAGATTGAGCGAGCTCAGTCTGTGCTGTTGCATGCCCTGATCGGTGCAAAAGTAGCCGAAGTTGACTATGGAGTATCTGATCCTGAGATTCTGCACGCAATTGCTGTTCATACGACTGGCGGTCCGAATATGACCATCCTTGATAAGATTATCTTTTTAGCAGATGTCATTGAGCCAGGCCGCTCATTTCCGGGAGTTGAACTTATTCGCAAGTTGGCAGAGGAAGATCTGGATAAAGCTGTTTTGGCTGCCTATAATCAATCGATCTTATTTCTTGCTGCACATGACAGTATTATTCATCCGGATACTATTATTGGCCGGAATGAATTACTGCTCAATAAATAATCCTTTTTGCGTCTAACGCTATTTCTTAATGCTGTTGTTTTGGAGAGGAGGAGAAATCATGCGTGCTGGACGTCGTCGTAAGATTCGTTGGTCAAGAGTGTTTCTATTAATTGTGATTATGATAGCTTTCGTTGTATCACTTGCTGGTGCGGCTTTCTATGCTTATAATGGTCTTTTCCGTGCTCCGACCCCTACAACAGCAAAAGTAGCTGCTGAAAAGCCTGCAGAAAAATTCAATAAAAATATTAATATTTTGTTATTAGGTGTTGATGATGGGGATACTGAGACCGGGGCGACAGCCAAACGTTCGGATACTATGATGTTAGCAAGTATCAATCCGGACAATGGTGCAATTAATTTGTTATCCATCCCACGTGATACGCAAGTTTCGATTCCCGGACGAAAAGGCTTTGATAAAATAACTCATGCCTATTTTTATGGTGGGCCGCAATTAGCAGTTCGTACTGTCGAAAATTTCTTGCAATTACCGGTCAATTACTATGTAACCATTGATTGGCAAGCTTTTATAAAAGTTATCGATATTTTGGGTGGCGTTGATCTTTATGTTGAGAGCAATATGGATTATGAAGATCCTTATGCCGACTTGCGTATTCATCTGAATAAAGGCTACCAACATTTAGATGGTGAAAAAGCCGGCCAATATGTACGATTTCGTCATGATGAGCTTGGTGATATCGGGCGGGTACAGCGCCAACAGCGCTTCCTGAAAGCCTTAAGTGATGAGGCCCTTCAAGTTGGGACAATAGTCAAGCTTCCTGCCTTAGCTAGTACCATTAGTCAATATGTAGCTACCAATATGTCAATGATGGATACGATTAAATTGGCCAATAATCTAAAAGGCTTCAAAAATGGAGCTTTGCATACAGAGATGCTGCCTGGGCAGTTTGCGACTGTTGATGGCTTAAGCTATTGGATACCAGATCAAGAGCAGACTAAGCAGCTCGTTGAACGTATGTTTACAACAGGTGCTGCTAAGACTACAGGCATATATTCGAATAATGATACCCATATTAATTAGTCTTTTAATCCCTACAGTATTGATGCTGTAGGGATTTTTTGTCTAGAATAGGGCAAGGATCAAAATTTTGCAGGAAACTCGACAAAAAAGAAGAATAGAATACATTTGGAATGAAAATAATTAAATAGGCACAATTAACTTTGCAGGAGGAAATAATGACTCAACTTAATCAACTAGCCGATATGGTGGCTGCGGCTGCCAGTGATAAAAAAGCCCAGGATATCGTAATCCTTGATATGGATACTGTATCATTAGTGACAGACTACTTTATTATTTGTAGTGCAAACTCCACTACTCAGGTAAAAGCGATTGCTGATAATATAGAGGAAAAGCTGCTGGAACAAGGAATCAAGATGCTGCATAAAGAAGGATACCGTGAAGGCCGTTGGATTCTTCTTGATTATGGCAGTTGTATTGCCCACGTTTTTGTTGAAGAAGATCGGCATTTTTATAATCTTGAACGGTTGTGGGGAGACGCACAGTCTTATACATACGATAAATAGGAGTAAAGTTATGAGCAATCATGATAAACTAAAGCCTAATAATGTGGCAACCTTAAAGGTAGTACGGATTAGCGAACTGGGAGCATTTCTAGATGCTGGTACTGGTAACACTTCTGACGATATTCTGCTTCACAAAGTCCAGCAAGCTCATGATGTCGCAGTGGGTGATGAGGTTAAAGTATTTCTTTATCTCGATCCTAAGGGCCGCTTGACGGCCAGCATGCGTGTTCCTCAAATGCGTGAGGGCCAAATTGCAAGGGTAAAAATTATTAATACCTCCAAAGACGGTGCCTTTGTTGATGTCGGCGCTGAACGGGGGATTTTTATGCCTTTTGCCGGTATGCGAGGTGCGGTTAAAACAGGTGAAAAGGTTTGGGCAAAGCTTTATACCGATAAATCGGGACGCTTGGCGGTAACCATGGAAGTTGAGGATGAAATGCGGCGAGCATCAAAACCTGCAACTGATGTGAAAGTTGGTGACCTGGTAACTGGGGCAATTTATAATTTTACTGATCAAGGTGCTTTCTTATTTACGAATGAGCGCTATATTGCCTTCCTGCACCACCAGGAAATGAAGGAACGTCCCAAAGTCGGTGAAGAGATTACTGCACGGGTCACGTTTATCCGTGAGGATGGCCGGATTAATGTCTCGATGCGTCCATTAAAAGAAGAGGCTATGGATGTAGATGCCGATAAAATCATGGAGCTGCTGAAAGCGCGGGGCGGTAAAATGCCCTATAGTGATGAGACTTCTCCTGAAGTCATTAAAGAAAAATTCAATATCAGCAAGGCTGCGTTTAAACGGGCGCTGGGAAGATTGATTAAAGCAGATGCCGTTGAACAAAAGGAAGGCTGGACATATCTTAAGGAAAAACTCACTGAATTATAAAAAAGTGAGTTTTTTCTCTATAATTTAACAATTTTCGCGCAGGATTCTGACATAAGGCTGACGAAAGAAATATTTATCTAAAGATAATGAATATATGGCAGCCGGGGGAGTTTATTATGAACGAAAACACTCTAGACAAAAAAGGCATTCTCCTAGAGACTGGTACAAACGAATTTGAGATTGTTGAATTCAATGTTGGCTTGGTGAACTATGGTATAAATGTGGCTAAAGTTAGAGAAGTAATCAATGTTGTTGAAGTAACTAAAATGCCACAATCACATCCTTATGTTGACGGAATGTTTACACTCCGGGGGCGAGTCATGCCGCTTGTTAACCTAGCTCGTTGCTTAGGTGAAAAAGAAGAAACAACTTCTAAGAATATTATTGTTAGTGAGTTGAATAACTACCATGTTGGGTTCTTGGTGGATGGTGTTTCACGTATTCATCGTGTTTCCTGGACAGAGATGGAGCCACCACCGATTATTGGCAATTCTTCTATGGTTGTCGGAATCATTAAAATGGTGAATAAAATGGTTTTACTACTTGATTTTGAAAAGATTATTGCTGACATCAATCCTGATATGAATATGAAATTGACCACTGTTCCAGAAAAATCACAGGATATTAAAGAGAAACGCAGTAAGAAATCCATTCTTTTAGCTGAAGATTCTCCAATGCTGCGTGAATTGCTTGTAGATACACTGCATGAAGCTGGCTATAAAAATATTACTGCCCATCATAATGGCAAAGAAGCCTGGGAAGCATTATCGGCTATGGCCCAGAGTGATACCCCGGTTGAAGAGAAGATTCAAATCATCATCACCGATATCGAGATGCCGCAAATGGATGGACATCATTTGCTTAAGAAAATTCGTGAAGATCAAAAACTGACAAAAATGCCTGTAGTGATTTTCTCATCACTTATCAATGAAGAAATGCGTCGCAAAGGTGATGCGATTGGCGCCAATGGCCAAATTTCAAAACCTGAAATTGGTCAACTCATCGAACTCATTGATCGATTAGTTCTTGCATAATTATCACGAGAATATATTGACATTATGTTACTAAGCAGATATAATAATTTATGTTGATAGCGATTGCTCATCAATACAAGATCCAAACTTCTGGGGGTATAGCTCAGCTGGGAGAGCGCTTGAATGGCATTCAAGAGGTCAGCGGTTCGATCCCGCTTATCTCCACCAGAGAAATCAAGGCTTGCGAGGTTTTTACTTCGCAGGCTTTTTTGTTTTTGATGTCCCAATTAGTAAACAAGTAGAAGATTGAATGTTAATAGAAGTTTATTTAAACCAAACGGTATTCTTGGTTTAAATAAATAGACTGTAAATTCTATTAAAATGCAGGATTTTTGCCGACAAGAGAAGAAATTACAAACGTTTTGACATAATACAGTACTGAACTAATGAGTAATGCAGCATGATGTGTTCTGCATGGAGGGAGCTCCATTTGGAAAAGAATATCCTTATTACTAATACTACGGATTGCGTTTCTAGCCCAACCGCAATTGATATTTTTGCTGGTTGTGGCGGCTTATCTCAAGGCCTAACGGAATGGGGCTTTAAAGTTTTAGCCGCAGTGGAAATTGACCAATTAGCCGCTGAAACTTATGCCGAAAATCATAAAGGCGTAAATGTTCTAAATCAGGATATACGTGGAGTTACAGCCGATAGATTGTTAGTAGAGTGTGGCCTAAATCGCGGTGAACTTGACTTGTTAGCAGGATGCCCACCTTGTCAAGGTTTTTCCCGTATGCGTAATAAAAATAAAAGCTGTAGGCTGGATGATCCGAGGAATCGACTAATTGATGAATTTGCACGATTAGTGGAAGGATTACTACCTAAAGTAATAATGCTCGAAAATGTACCTGGACTCGCCAGATACTCGCGGTTTATTCATTTTAAACGCTTATTGAAGAGTTTGGGATATAATATATGCGAAAATATCGCTGATATATCAAATTACGGGGTTCCGCAGCGTCGTAAAAGGTTAGTAGTATTAGCCTCTAGAATAGGAAAGATTCATTACTTAACTAAAACAGATGTAAAAAAAACTGTTAGGGATGCTATTGGATCCCTAACACCGATTGGCAGAACAAATGATCCTTTACATAAGGATACTGAACGCCGGTCAGAACGTGTTATGCGGCTCATAAAAGCGATTCCTAAAGACGGAGGGAGTCGCTCAGCACTTAGTCCTGATATGGTATTAAAATGTCATACAGAGTTAAGAGGCTTTTATGATGTTTACGGTCGAATGAAATGGGATGATGTCGCTCCAACAATAACGGGCGGATGTATAAACCCCTCAAAAGGACGTTTTATTCATCCAACAGAGGATAGAGCCATAACATTGCGGGAAGCGGCACTATTACAGACATTCCCTGGAGATTATACGTTTTCCTTGAAAAGGGGAAGGTATGCGGTCGCGATGATGATTGGAAATGCATTACCACCAGCTTTCTCACGTGTGCAGGCAGAGATAATAAAACACCATCTTGAAATGTATCATTATCGGGGGGGGGATGCGGTACGGGAAAGAATATAAGAGGACTATCTGCAATTTCAGTATTTTCCACAGACAAGGAAATATTGGAAGTCGTAAATTGTATTAAGGAATATTATCCCTATAATGTAGAAGTTGCAGCAATGCTCGCAAGTAAACTTGCAGAATCAAGTACCTCGATTATTCTTGATGATCCATTTACGGCGGATGTTGCATCAACGGGAGGACCATCTTCCTTAACTACATTGGTCTCTCCGCTTTATTTAATTTCTGCCGGTGCAACTGTGCCAAAGGTTGGGGTCCCTGGGCGACCAGCTGGTGGGATCGATAGTCTAGCACAGATATCTGGGTATAAAGTATTGCTGACACTCAAAGAAGTGAGTGAAACATTAGCAACATCTAAATATGCGCATTTTTTGGCTGATGGTAATTTTGTCCCTCTTGATGGACGAATGTTCAGGTTACGGCAACAACATGAAGCGCAAAATATACCAACGTTAGTTGCCGCTAGTTTACTGTCTAAAAAAATTGCTGTAGATATTAAATACGTCGGATTAGATGTTCGTGTAGCCCCTTATGGGAATTTCGGTGATGATTGGACTACAGCTACAAAAAATGCAGAGTTATTTTTAAATACTGCAAATAAGCTTTCTATAAAGGCTTTCCCCGTACTAACAAACGCAAATTACCCATATCAGCCTTATATCGGAAGAACAGAAGCTTTAGTTGCATTAGAAGAGATCTTTTCGGATTCTGCTAATCAATGGTTGCGTAGACATTTAAATATCTGCAAGACTATTGCGTTGACCTGTGTTCCTGATTTGAAGCGTGAGGCTGTAGTAAAAACAACATTAAAAGATCTACGAGTGTGTTTTGAACAAAACTTGATTGCCCAGGGGACAACTGCTCAGGAATACTATAATACAGTACAGATAACACGCAATAAGCATTTTCGTGAAATTAGGGCATGGCAAGATGGCTTTATTTACTATCCGATTTATGAAATACGTAACGCTATGGTTAGGTGGCAAGACAAATACAAAAGTGAACTGGTCCCTTTTCCTGATCCCGTTGGACTGGTTTTACGAAAATACCCTGGCGAGTGGGTAAGAAAAGGTGAGGTCATAGCTACTATTAGAGTTCCGGAAGATAACATTGATCTCGCATTGGAACATTTTAGCCAGTTGATCGCAAAGACTATAGCTTATCCTATGGGGAGTGAATTTGAGGGGGTAATAGGTAATGGGTAAATATTGCTGCTTTTTTTGTCCTTCAAAGGATTATAGTGAAAAAATTCTTAATGATAAGTGTCCTAAATGTCAGCGAAACTATGGTTTTGTTCTTGAAAAGCCGCCTCTAAAAATTGGCGATTATCGAATTATTGACTCACTCGGGCGTGGATTCTACGGTGCCACCTATGTGGCCGAAGGTAAGTTTAAGAAGAAAAAAGTAATTAAGGTTACACCTGTAAATTTTTATGAGTTTTTTAATAAGCCATCATTTGAGGAAGAGACTACATTACATGCAGACGTAACTAATAAAGCAGAGTATATAATTGGAATTGAGGATGCATTTACGGAAACAATAGAGTTTTCCGATGATAATCACACTCAACTTAATTGCTACGTATCAGTGTTAGAGTACGTTGATGGACCGTTGCTACGTGAATATTTAGAAGGAAATGTTTCCGCATCCGCTGAGACTATCTGCCAGATAGCTATAGATTTGATAAAAATCAGGTCCGAATTTGAAGCATATCAAGTTAATCATAATGATCTTCATGCTGAGAATCTAATAGTTGAGCATCTACCTACAAATTTGAAAAGGGATGACGCTATTGATGGCACAATTAGAGTTCGCGCTATAGATTTGGGAAGTATTTCAGACGGTAGTAAGAGCTCACCTAACCGATATGGTGATCTTACGTTTATTGCGGATCATGTAGATAGTTTAGTGAAACGGTTATTGGATAAGCCTGATGATATCGACGACAGGGAATTTAGAATTGCACTTGCACTTCAAACTATAATTAGTGGATTACGCCCTAATGCGCAAAATCTTCGAAGGCCAAGTTCTAGTGATTTAGTAGAGCTTATTCGTGAGGCTTATTACAGGTCGTGGCAGGTATGGAGACCATGGGCTAATCCCCTAATGTTGAAGGCGTTTGGTGACCACTATAATGCTCAAACTCTGGAGTCATGGAATGTGCCCCAACTTCTGGTTGACCCTGGAAACGAATGGGTTGACGCAGTGAAGAAGAGCGGTCCTCAAATTATAACGGGAATGAGGGGATGCGGAAAAACAATGTTGCTAAGGGCTTTAGACATTCACGCTCGTGCTGCTCGACTAAATGACGAGAGCGAAGATGAAATTGTAAAGCGCATTAAAGATGACGGATTTGTAGGTTTATTCGTATCCGCGCAACGACTTCTCGACCTTAGAGAACAGTCTCTATTAAAAATCGAACATCGGCTTTCGAGATTATATGCAAGTTACGCTTTAGAAGCAGTAAGAGCTCTTTTACATATTAAAGATGTTAAAAACAACGTAATTCATCCGATGGCCCATCGAATACTTGGTGGTGCAATAGCTGACTATCTAGGAGGGGCAGAAGACTTACGAGAAATAACATCTTTAGAGGATCTAGAGCGACAACTGCAACGCATAGTAGTTTATGTCACACGTGGTGAAGAAAGCTACAGCGTGAGTGATGCTCCGGCACTTATTTTCCCGCATTTAGCTGAGAAATTCAAGGTTTGTTCCAGTATTTTTGAATCTTCGATGATATTTTTCCTTCTAGATGATGTGTCGACTCGATATCTTGAGATGGACAAAATTGAAAAAATTCTTTCGGCAAATTTGTTTCAAAGTCCACACTGCGCATTTAAATTTACTTCAGAATGGCAGACCGTTGAATTAGGATTGATGTCACCTGGAGGGAATCATCCGATTCGGGTTGGTCGCGATGTTGATGTTTTTGACCTTGGCGAGAACGTATTCCAAACAATTAAGGATAGGGGTAACAAAGGGAAAGAATTTGTAGTCAAAATACTTAAGCAAAGGGCCAAATTCCACTCATCTACCTTTAGAGGAATGGATCCTAAGAAGATTCTTGGAGATGTTTCTTTAGAGAAAATTGCAGAGGAGATTGCTGCATCAAGTAAAACATCTAGTAAACGAAAGAACGTTTATCGTGGTTTATCATGTTTAACTAATGTTTGCGTTGGTGATATAGGAGACGTTATAAAACTTTATGAAGAGATTTTACAGAGAGCGCCTAACGATACAATGCCTATTTCACAAGGTGTGCAATCAGACTGTTTTCAGGTATTAAGCTCATTACGCCTATTTGATCTCAATCGAAGAGATGGTTATTTTAAAAGTCATGCACTAGCTTTTGCTGAAGCGGCTCACACTTTACTTGTTAGGTCATATACTCAGGGTAAAAAGGTTAATAATGAAAAGCCTCGTTTGCGTCAATATACTTCCTTATATGTTAGAGTGACTACTGAGGACGAAAACAGTTTAAAACAACAGATTGATGTATTGAGAGAATTAATTGATGCTGGTGTTTTTGTGTACGCAGGTGGAGCTCCTCGATCTAAAACCAAGGATTCAAATCCTACTCGATATTTTAAACTGAGTTATAGAAAAATTTATGGTTTGGCATCCTTTATAGGCCTGGCAGATCGTGATAGATTTGAACTTTCTGGTGACGATCTACAAGAGTGGCTAGATACTCCTGCAAAGGCTAAAGATATACTAATTCGTAATCAAATAAATGATCCAGATGAGGAGCTTAATGATAATTCCAGTGAGTCAGAGTTCGCTAGCAAAACAGATGAAATAGAAGAATCATCTGGAGATGCCCAACAAATAATCGTCAGCGAACTAAGCCTGTTTGATAGTAATAAGCAACAAAATGACCAAGTAATTAATTACGTACAAGCGCCGGGACTCAACGTCACAATAAACCGACTAAGTATAGACGCTCTCTCAGACATTGAAATAGGAGGAGTTTTAGGAGGTTTGGGATTTGAGGACCGAACAAAAGAATCAAATCAGAAGCTAGCTAGAATAGTGAAACCTAATGAGATTCACTTAATTAAATATTCCCATGAGGGATATTCTGCCCAAATTAATCAGTCTTGGGCAGAAACGGGCATCACTAAAATTGAGCATCCCCATAATACTGTTTTATATGATCTTCCTAAGATCAAAGGAACAGCATTAATTGATGTTTCGGGATTAACAAAACCAGTGATCTTTAAGTCAATAAGGCGTGAACTATATGAAAAGGGACGTGTTCTTGTATGTCACGCATCGGCGGAGAAGTACTACCCCCTTCCTGAAGATATAGAAAGGGTTTTTGCCGCAGAAGAAGCTAACGAACCTAGTCGTTTGTTAGAGAGCATTGCTAATATATTAAAAGGTGAGTCTGGTGGCTATAAATCTATGCAATTACTAAAGGAAGAGACGGATCTTTCTCGTAACAGGGCCCTGATCGCATTCGCATCGGCAAAACATGAAAGGCTATTTTCATTACTTGATCATAGGGATTTTGATTTTATAAAGGTTATCACTCCAGCAGGAAGCGAATCCTGGAAAAATGTGGCTCAGTTAGCGGCTAACGTACTTTGTAAGAGCTACCAAAATGCGGAGCTCGCTAGTGTAGATATCAAAGATTTGGCAGAATTGGTGAAGTATTTAGATGATCAGTATCTCCAAATCTATAACAATGCTGGCGCCAACCTAGAGATTGGACTAACGGGCTCTAAAATGCAAGCCGTAGCAACAGCCGTGTTAAGTTCAAAAAGAAAATTGTCTGAGGTGTGGTACTTAGGCCCTAATCAATTTGATGAAAAACGTTTTTCCTATGGGGTTGGAGAAATCAAGGTCTATGATATAAGAATTGATTGATACATACGGTGTTAGTACTTGTAAGATTGCGTAAAACTTTTTAGTAAGACGCTTTTGATTGAAAAGCCCTTTAGCACCTAATAGTGAGAAGGGCTATTCATATTAGGCTAACAAGATTATGATCTTATGAAGAAGTACTTAAAGTGCAAAATAAGGAGTTATGCATGAAAGCGTTACTTAGAGGCGATAAAAAACATTTTAATGAGAATGATACGATGCAATTCTTACTAATGGAATATGATAAATGTTTTGAACAGCTACGGCATTATGATAGTATACAGAACTCCGTAATCGTTATTGGTATCACGGGATATATAGGCGTATATTCTGGATTATATGCTATCTATCAAGGGTCTTTTGATACACAGGTAAAAGTATGGATTGCAAATTTTACTGTGTTTATGTCATTTTTAATCGGACTATTATTGATTGATTTTATAGTAAAAAATAGAGATTATTTTGCAAGAAACGCTAGGCAATTGAATAGTATTAGAAATTATGTTCTGAGTAATTCAGAGATAGATTTTATTAAATATAACAAACATCATATCAATTCTAATTACCCTCTTAGTCTGTCGTATAGTAGTACTAGCTATATCTTTGTTATGTTTTTGTGCTTATTAAATGCTTCTTTAGTTTGGAGTGGAGATATAATCTATTTACAGTTACAATATAACTTACCTGTATATACTGCTCTATGTAGTGGAGCTAAGTGGGGTGGGATCACATTCATACTTGAACTGTGTATATCTACGTGGATACTTAGCCGCAAAGATAAGCAGTAGGGCCGACTGATGAAATATAATAAATTTACTTTTAGACCGTTCTGTACCCATCTATTAAAAACAATGCTTGTTTCGGATCGCATCCTTATTTACTGATATATTTACTTGCACTTGCTCATTTTAGTTTTCCATAACAAAAAACATTCTAATAGATTCTTTCGATAATCACATTCTAGAGTAATTAGGATTAAAGGCGGTAGAAGTGGCCCTTATTCTTGTTAGACATGACATGAATGAGGCGATAAAAAAGCGATCCTTTGCAGATGGTTTTACTGTATAGGATCGTTTGCTTGTTGTTCGCACCGTTTTTCAACAACAGCTGATATTCTAGTAGCCATTCTTGAAAACTGATGCGTAAACCAGTATAATGACTATGGCTTGATTACTTATTATAAGAATAAGCAATCTGGCTTAACTACAGATTTTAAAATGGTATTCATACTTGGCGGATAATGTGAAGTATTAGATTAAGTAGATAGGCGGTACGTTATGAAAATTTCAAAAAATGATGCGTTGATATGGTTTGATTTCTTTTCACAAATGCCTGAGGATGAGGAAATTAGTGTAAAACATGAAGAAATTATTTACGCTACTTTTGCGCAAATTGAGGCAGCAATTGATCATAGAAATGAACTATTGATGTCAGAAATTAAAGGTTTAAAAACTTTGGAAAATAGAACTTTATATGTGGGCAATGAAAACAAGTTTGCTCAAGGCTGTCGTTCCTGTCTGTTAGGTACTGGGTTAAGTGCCGTTAGGAAAACGAACAAATGTAATTTAGAATGTAAGTTCTGTTATAATTATGGTGAACTAGAAGCTATTCATCCAGTTGGTGAAGGAATGTGGGAAATTGGTGGTACAAAGTTTTACGAGAAGGATATTGATTTGCTTCTTTCCATTCACCAAAAACCCACTGGCATTTCCTACGTTTATTTAGAGCCATTCATGGAAATTGAAAAATATTATTCGATTATAAAGAAATTTAGTGATGCACAAATCCATCAACATTTATACACAAATGGCACGTTGGCTACTGAAGAAACATTGAAAGCATTGGGGGAAGCCGGTCTTAATGAGATCCGTTTCAACCTAGGTGCTTCTAATTGTTCGGATAAAGTCATAAAGAATATTGGCTTAGCGAAAAAATATATTCAAAGTGTGGGGATTGAAACCCCAATGACTCCTGAGTTTTCTGAAGTATTTTTTAAGAAAAAGCAAGCAATTTTTGAAACCAAACTCGATTTTATCAATTGTGCGGAATTACATTTAAATGAAAATAACATCTACAATTATTACGGGGAGAATATGTATATTTCCAGGCATGGCTATATATCGCCAATTTGGAGTAGGGAATTAACTTTGAAATTCATGAAAATAGCTGTGGAAGAAAACTGGGATTTAGCAGTTCATGATTGCTCAAACTACACAAAGTTTGCAAGAAGTTTAAATTTGAGCAGTAAAACAGGTATGTGGTTCGGAGCCAGTAATTATGCCTGTGAATTTTCTATGATCCCATACGAAATATTTATACCAATACTGAATGATGACAATATCCAATTTTTAAATGAAGAAGAATTACCTGACGGCTATAAACCAGAATTTATAGATTTTTAGAATGGTGTGTCATTTGTAACAAGAGCAATGTGACTTGATGTTTTCTGATAGACTATCTTAAGAGTAAGTATATATGCTTACTCGTTTTTACTTTTCTCTAAGAAACGTGTTAGAGACAGACGATGTTGGAATGGAGCTAGGTCTATCACTTATTACATAAGAATTCGACACAATTCAATAATACCTCCGTATAATATATTGAACTATTAATCAAGGAGGTATTTAGATATGGTCAGACCTAAATTAAATAAATATGGTAAAAATACAGGCTGTGCTCCGTCTTGTCTACCTAACAATAATAACAACATTAATAATGATGCTGAATGTCCGGATCATCCTGATCTTTGTCTTTTAAGAGACGCGGCTGCTGATGAGCGAGGTGCGATTGCGGATTATTTAGATTGCGCATTAAGCACTTGCGTGAAAGATGTTTTTTTACATGTTGCAGAAGATGAAATGCGGCATTATGTACAAATTATGAGAATGATTTCATCACTGGATCCTATTCAAGCAGAAATGCTGGAGGATGCAGACTTGGATTTTCTTACACTGGCAAGACCTATCGGGAGACCTAAATGGACAAATGCAAAGGCTGCAGCTCAGGAAGATGACGTTCAAGTTGTTCTTCCCAACAAGAAAGATATATGTGCTATCAGGTGTCTAACAAAGGCAATTCAGGATGAATTACATGCTATTAATAAATACCAAAGATACATGAATCAAGCTCAAGAGTCTGAGGTGCGTGATCTTTTCTGTGAGCTAATGAATGAAGAAAAAGAACATGTTGCCGAATTTACCTCTGCATTGTTTAAGTTGACCAATGAGCCTTTACCTGAGGATTAGTCATAAATGGACAATGGAAAGATTTAGCGTTTTGATCGAATCATAAATGAAAGACATGCTGCAGCGTTTGAAATAGCGGGTAACTTGCAGGAAGTATGTTTCTGGATGTTATAACTGTAAATACGATAACAAAGCCCCTTCTCTAAATGAGAAGGGGCTTTGTAGCTTAGCTAACCTCAGCTAGGCGTTCCCAATATTCTTTTGTGCGAGTGATATCGCAGTTTCTAGCTTTAACCGCTGGTACTTTTGTAACTACAGCAAATCTCTCTATATATAATCTACGTGTCATATAAAACACCCTCTTTAGTTTATGTTTAATAAATATTAATTAATAATTAATATTTATCTTGATTTAAGTATATAAGTTTATTATTGATTTGTAAAGTAGAAAAAAGAAAAAGATAATCATTATTAATTATCTTTTAACAAAAAACAAATTCCAATCAGGGAAGCCATTGAATGACTGGGAGATTTAAGACCGGGATTAGGGAAGGTCTTAAAAGGTGACAAAAGATGAAGGCTTTATTATTTAATTTAAGTTATAGTTCAACCCGAGAGCCTTTAGGGATCTTTTTTTATCTTTCAAAAAAATTTCTAAAAGAAAATTGTTACAGTAATGTCAGAAGCAAACGAAAGCGAGGAGGTGGAATGTGTTGAGTTTTGTAAGCGGGATGATAGCAGGAGTTTTAGTAACGTGTTTGGCTGGTGCTTTTATTTCTATACATTTACACAATACAGCAGCAGAAAATTAAAATTCGATGGAAGTGGGGATTGATATGAGAGTTACTCCAATTGCATGTATATATAGAAGTCATTTAGCAGATGGCAAAAATAAAGACAAGGAATCTGATTCGTCTAGTAAAAGCTGTTCAAAATTTGAAAAGTCGACTTCTTTTAAAACAGTTTTAAGCAAAGCAATACTAAAAGCTTGAATTGTTTCAATCAGAAATCATTGTGGCTATGGATAAAGTGAGTTTTCTAAAAGATTTAGTCTCTTCGGCCATTCCTAATGCAATTCTAAAATTGGGGGATTATGATAAAGCCATGGAAGAAATTACAGATCGAATGATCTGTTAAAATAGATTTAATGATCCTAATTTAAAATGGGAGGTTATTCATATGCATGGACATTTTTATGGTATGGCCGTTTTTAGCCTATTACATATCGTTGTAGCGGGCACAGGATTATATTTACTGTATAGCATTTCTAAGTCGTTAAAACGTATTGCCGATAAAAACTAAGTCGCTAAAGTTCATACGAACTAATGATCGCAGGTAGTACTAAGCAAATATTGAATAGTTAAGCCGCTCGAGATTTGATCCTCGAGTGGCTTTATGTTTTTGCGGTTGCTTTTCACATTTTTAAATCACTCATGACTGATGTTCTGTTGCTGTTTGGTGGAACGCTTAAATTTATTCGTCAAAAAGACACCTGTGACAACCATGCAGCCGCCAATAAGAAATTAACAGGGTCATTGTTTCATTTAAGAGCCATATGCCAGCTGCTAAGTCAAATAAAGGGCTGATATAGTAAAAGGAAACTGTGCAGATGGCCCAATTGATGAGAATCACAGGAAGGCTTCTTACATTAAATTAGTAAGAAGCCTTCCTGTGATTCTCTATGTTTTAGTTTCTAATAATAAGCAGTAAATTGTCTACTATTTAAAAGGATTCGGAAAATGAGAGTAACAAACGGATGGTCTCTGGCATAGTATACCGTGTTCCTAACATTTTACTGAAGGAGGGAGTTCAATGGGATTTGGCGGATTTGGCGGACGTGGTAATGGTGGTATTGTGATAGTGATCATTATTATCCTATTATTTTTCTTCTGCTGCGATAACGATTCGAGCTGCTAATACTTTCAGGTAAGGCACCGCTAAGCTGTTAGTGGTGCCTTGTTTTTGCGGTGATTTTTCCAATATCGAGTACGTATAACAGTATCTATTAAGCTTATGAATATTCTATTGTCGATATTTTTTGATTGAAATATGAGGTCGTGTAAAAGATGCTGTGCAATTTAGTCATGTTCAGCTGCTGAGAAATAGCAGTCATATTAACATCCTCAAGCTGATCAATATTGTGCAGACAACAACATTTTCGTCATCGAAAACTTAGTTAGCACGTTTAGCATTACTCACTCTGTCAGGTGGGTAATTTCTCTTTATACTTGAATCTGATCCAGTTATGATGTTATTTCTGTGTATGCTTAGGAAGAATGAAACCTATTCAAATTATGTATTTTACTAATTTAATCCAATAAGATATAATCAAATTAAGAAATAGATATTAAATAATATTTAATATCCAAAAGAAATATAATGTGAGGTGTTTTATATGGCTCGCAAATTACTATATGTCGAAAGATTAAACTGCATGGTAAATTCTACGCTCGGTTTTAACGGGAAAAATAAAGATATTACTAAAACTAAAGAATTCTGGGAAAAATTAGCTGAGGTAAGCTGAAGTCTGGACTAAAGGTACTCTTCATGAAGAGTACCTTTGTTGCAACGCTATTTTTGAACATTTGAATTCATATAAAAGTTAATATATAAATAGTTAATTTAGTTTTTTAAGGGTGACAATTGGGTAAGATATAGATAAGATTGATTTAGCAGCGAGGTGATTTCTAATGAATTCAAAATTACTTGAGAACCCAATTATTATAGTGACTGGCTTAATTGGTGCCTATAGTGTTTTTCTATCCATTTATGCAATTTTAAAATAATTAGTTGAGTGTTAGATAAGCGCCCTTGTGGCGCTTTTTTATTTTGCATCCGATAACTCTCGTACGTATTGTGCAGGATTTTCCTAAAAGATTCAGAAATTTTTAATGCAAAACAGGCATGTGATGAATGCGTGACTGATAGGGCGGTAGGCTTATGAATCAATATGATGTGATTGAAGAAATACTAACCGCCTTGTATGACTGGAACTTTATCATTTTTCTATTGCTGATCTTTATAAGACCTTAGGGGTTATAGAAAGCGAGATAACGTCAAAAGATATGCTTTTAGTTCACTAAATCGTTTGGGATTTAGTGGTTGAGCGTGTAGTGACACCGGGAAATATTGATCGCGTGAAAGGCAGCTGTTTTTTATAACTTCAAAAGATAAGCTTACAAAAAGGTTAGCAGTCTGTAAATTAGCTGATAAGCAAGAATAAGACTATTTTGAGCCAATATGATTTTTAAAAAAGATCATACTAATGTTATGGATAAAATGAAGTTTGGCGGAGAATTTAGATGAAACAAGTAACGGCAGCTTTACTGCTCAAAGAGGGAAAAATACTGATCGCTAGACGTCCAGAAAACGACGATTTAGCTAATTGCTGGGAGTTTCCCGGTGGCAAGATCGAGGAAGGAGAAACTCCTGAGGCCTGCTTGATCCGTGAAATGAAAGAAGAGCTGAATATTGATGTCAATATTGGTAGTTTTTTTGTGGAGAGCATATTTCATTATCAGCAAGGAACTATCCAGTTACTATCCTATTGGATAACGTGGCACAGCGGGGAGTTGAAGCCAATTGTTCATTCGGAAGTCGCCTGGGTAGATCGGGATGAACTTATAAACTATGAATTTGCACCAGCCGATATACCGATTGTAAAACGTTTATTAGTAACTGATTTCTTCAACAAAATGGATTAGTTGACAAAGTCCTATAATGTTCCAAAATTTTCAAAATTATTCACGAGCAACCGCATCAAATGGCATAAATTGACAAATGATATAGAGTACAATTACCATATAATGGGTAGCTTAGGGGGAGATGTTCTTGGATGATGAAGAAATAGCCAAAATAAGATTGAAAATTGCTGGATTATCAGAACGGTTATGCTATCAGACTGAGGAGCCTGAGATTAAAGAGAAAGTTCTGGTGGAATTAGAGAAAGTCTGTGATGAATATATACGGATTAGAAGAAAAAGTTAGCAACTTGTGAATGATTGAGCAGTAGTGACCTTGGACTTATAGTAATGATTGGGTTATTATCGATAGATCATAATTTTGAATGAGCATAAAAGCACGGTACATAGCCGTGCTTTATTATTTTGTAGAATATTCGATATATTTAATTAAAAATAATTTTATTAGTATTTTAAGTTACATCAATTGACATATAATGACCTTTTGTGATATTTTAAAAATACTTTGTATTTAGGAGGTTATTAATTGAGTACTAGTGATACACAAAAGGTAAAAATTACTGTGGCAGACCCTTCAGCATTGGGCTTACTCGGACTCGCAATGGTTACATTTGTTGCTTCATCTCAAAAATTAGGACTAACAACCGGGGTGTCCTTTGTCATTCCCTGGGCAATTTTTCTAGGTGCGATTGCTCAACTGATTGCTAGCTTGTATGATTTCAAACACAACAATATTTTTGGCGCAACTGCATTTGGTGGATATGCGTTTTTCTGGTTTGGTGTAGCTAGCAGCTGGTTAATTAAGCTAGGTGTCTTTGGTCCTGCATTGGCTGCGGCTGCTGATCCCAAACAATTAGCTTTTGCATTTATTGGTTATTTAATTTTCTCTTTGTTTATGACAATTGGTTCAATGGAAACAAATAAAGTTCTTTTCTCTATTTTTGTTCTTATTGATGTTTTACTGCTCACCTTAGCAATTGATACCTATGCGGCTAATCATACTGCCCATCTTATTGCAGCATGGTCTGAACTGTTGATTTCTTTAATTTCTTTTTATGGTTCAGCTGCAGTTGTATTAAATCATCATTTTGGTAAGCCATTCTTACCAGTAGGTAAACCTTTCGGCATCTTTAAATAATAGTTTTCTATTTAGGTTTTAATATAAAACGCAGCAGGCTATCGGCAATAATAATTGTCGATAGCCTCTTTTTTGCTGTCAAAGCAATATTAGCTTTTAAGATGGCAGTTATTCCTGACCGACAAGCAATAGTTGACAATCCTGCGTTTGAAGTATAAGATATTCGAAACGAATACGAGTTATATAAGCGTAAAACGATTATATAGCTTGTATTCTGAAATCGGCAATATAAAAGACTTGAGTAGCGAAGCTTACTTACTCAAGTCTTATTTAATAGAATGATATCTTTAAAAGTCCAGTTATGAAAGGAATTCGCTAAATGAGTCTACTATGCAAAGAGCCTCAGGAAAAACGGTTAGCGCCGCAAGCGGTTATTATGATGCTGGTTGCAGTTGTTGTTCTATGGGGTATGAATGTCATTATGATTAAATACTTGATCAATTATTTTCCGCCCCTGGCCTTAGCTGGAATTCGAATTGGTATCGCGGCAGCTTTTCTCATGCCAGTAAGTCTATGGTGCTATGGGCTGGTTTTTCCGCCCCGTACTTCGTGGCTGCCGATTTGCGGGGTTGCTTTCTTATCAATATTTTTACACCAGATGGCGCTATCTTGGGGAATAACAGCAACAAGTGCTACCCATTCTGTGCTAATCCTAGGGCTCAACCCACTGTTGACTACTTTGCTTGCCAGCTGGCTGGTTAACGAATCATTAAGCTTTGCGAAAGTGAGTGGAGCATTAGCTGGGTTAAGCGGCATTTTATTAATTGTTGTTCACCGAATTGATGCCAGCATATCTAGTTTGCAGGGGGATGGCATTGTTTTTATTGCCACACTAACCTACGTTTTAGGCTCATTGTGTGTTAAGAAAAGTACAGCGTCAGTACCGCCGCTTATGGTAACAGCTTATAGTCATCTATTGGGGGCGGCGGGGTTGTTCGTGATGGGGATAGGACTAAATACAGAGTGGATGTATGAAGGTGCTCAGGCGACAATGCCGTTGGCAATTTTGGTGTTTTCCGGGCTGATTTGTACTGGCTTGGGAACAATTTGGTGGAATACCGGAATTCATCATGTCGGAGCCTCTACTGCTGCGTTATTTTTAAACGGTCAACCTATTGTAGGTGTGTTCGGTTCAGCAGTTTTTCTGAATGAACAGCTAGCCTGGCAGCATTATACAGCCTTAGTGCTGGTAATTTTGGGGGTAAGTATAGGTACGGGCGGTATGAGTAAGTTGGTTAAGCTTTCGCCCGATCGGGGGATTGCAAAGAACTGATGGGGATTTGAGCCAAGAGATAACTCAACAAAGCAGTCATTCAAATAAATAGATTTGAACGCAGGGCGGTTTGCAAAGAGTGCAGTATATCTCATGTGACGATGTTAAGTGCTTCTAATCGCTTAGTTAGTCTGTTGTACAGTAAGCCCGGGAAATGTTTTTTCGATGGTTGCCATTTCCAGGGGAATATGTTATATTTAGCTTCATAAAAAATATTTTACAAGCGAAGATGCTCTTAAAGCTACTTAGGTAGTTTTAGGGGCATTTTGTCATATAAACTTCTGGGAGGTCTAAGAGTATGGCTGAGCAAGGATCTGTGCTTCGTCAATTATGCTTGCAATATACTAATTTGTCTATCGCTGATATTGATGAGTTGGAAACTATGGCTGCCAAACTAAACTTTATTGCTGAACTGACAGGGACTGATATTTTTATTGATGCGATGAGCCATAATGGCGTGGATGCTATTGTTTTAGCATGGGCATACTCTGTTGGATCATTATATCGTAGTAGTGTTGTTGGTGAAATGGCTTACGCGATAAGCGAACCAGCCGTATACCGGGCTTTTTCCACAGGGAAAATAGTCCGGAATATTCGCGGCGTAAGTCAAGAGGGAGTGCCAATCGCTCAGACCGTAGTGCCTTTGCTGAATATTGCCGGCAATATGATTGGTGTGCTGATTATGGAGAAGGATATTTCAGCCGAAATTCATCAGGAAGAGCAGGTAGAGTTTTTAAGCCGGACTGCTGAGTATTTAAGCCAGACGTTGATGGCATTCACTACAACTGGATGGGGCTGGGAAGAGTGGCTGGGAAACGGAATTTTTGTGTTGAATCATAAAGGTCAGGTTACTTATACCAACAAGCATGCCGCACGATTGTCAGGTGTTTTTGGTGGAGTAGATGCACGGGGAAGCAATCTTATAACCGCATTGTCTTTCGATTCGGTACACGATTTGGTTGAAGGTTTGAAAAGTCCGCGGAACTTTGAGTTTGGTGACTCATGTTATATGTTTCAGGCTCATCCATTAGTTACTGCGGGTGAACTTAGTGGTTGCGTTATATCACTGCAGGATATAACCGAGCTGCGGCAAAAAGAGCGTGAACTGGATATGCAAAGTGCAATTATTCAAGAGATCAACCATCGTGTAAAAAATACGCTGCAAAATGTCGTTTCCTTATTGCGCCTCCAAATGCATCGATCAAAGTTTAAAACAGTGCAGCAGGAATTTACAGCATGTATTAATCGAATTTTGTCGATAGCCAGAGTCCATGAAGTTTTTGCGTATCAGCCGTGGGATTGTATTAATCTGCAGGAATTAGCCGAATATATTTTGACTAAAGTTGTGGAAAGTCATGTTTTGCCTGGACAGAAGATTAAAACACTGGTTCAGGGGCAAAATATTATCATTCCGGCCGGACAAGCTGTACCTGTTGGTCTGGTATTGAATGAATTGATTATAAATGGCCTGAAACATGGAATTAAGCTGGCTTCTTATGGTGAAATTCATATATATGTTGAAGAAAAAGAGCAAATTGTCTATTTGTCGGTATTCAATAACGGCTGTGAAGTGCTTCCGGCTTATGACATAGTCAAGAATAAACTTGGTTTGTATATTGTCCGGTTGCTAATCTGTGAACAACTCGGCGGAAGTTTCAACCTGCTGCATGAAGAGGGATGGACTATCGCACGGGTTTCGTTTCCGGTATGCAGTAAGGAGGAAGCCTAATGAAACCGTTATCCATTCTATTAGTTGAAGATGAAGTGTTGATAAGAGTTGATATGAAAGAAATGCTGGAAAGAGCCTGTCATGTCGTAGCTGCCGAATGTGGTAATGGCAAACGGGCTGTTGAACTGGCCCGACAGGTTGCTCCGGAGCTGGTGATATTGGATATTATGATGCCGGGAATGGATGGGCTGGAAGTAGCTAAATGTATGCATGAGCTTAATGTTCCAGTGGTTATTGTAACAGCGTATGGACAACCTAATTTTGTCAAGCGAGCCGAAAATGTTCATGTCTACGGGTATGTGGTAAAACCGCTGTCTGAACAAAATTTACTGGCTGCTGTCCAAATCGCCTATGGGCGATGGCAGGAGTTTTGTCAGGTAAATCAAGAATTAAAGGAGATTAAGGAACAATTAGTCAGTCAAAAAAATATAGCGCGAGCCAGGGCAATCATTCAAGACCGATTAGGCCTTTCTGCCCAGGAAGCACATAAACGATTGCTTAGGGAAGCCATGCGCAATCAAGTATCGGTTGCGGACATAGCTGGAAAAATCATAAAAAAAACAAATAAAGTTAAATGATCTAGCAGGAACTTTGTTTATTATGAAGAAGAATAATATATAAAATATTTGTCTATTGCTTCTTAAAAAGGAATATCAGGGCAATAAAGCCTAATAAAAATGTCAAATGACTTTTGATATTTTTATTAGGCTTTTTATTTTACAATCACAAGAGGGAGGCAATTAAGACAGGTGGTTGAAACGAAAAAAAGTTCATTGTGTACCGGGCAACGTAAGCCCATTATAGTGGTTGGCAAACGACGGCTATAGTGGGTTTTTTATTTTTGTTCCGGACAAGATTATGGAGGAGGATGAAGAAGTTATGGAAAAAAATTTAGTGATGCAAGAAGCTAGTGTCAAAGCACCGGTAGAGCCGAATGCCAATTTGTCGAGGGTACTCAAACCAGTTCATCTATGGGCACTTGCAGTCGGATTGGTTATATCAGGCAATTATTTTGGCTGGAGCTATGGGTTTGGTGCCGGCGGTGTAATGGGGCTGGCTCTGGCCTTGGTTCCAGTAACAATCTTTTATGTAACATTTATTTTATCTTATTCTGAACTGGCAACAGCGATTCCTCATGCTGGCGGCCCTTCTGCTTATGCACGGCGCGGGCTGGGCAAATTCTGGGGATATATGAGTGGTATCAGTTGTTTAATTGAATTTATTTTTGCTCCTCCGGCGATTGCTTTAGCGGTAGGGGGGTATATTCATAATATTTTTCCTGATGTTCCAGTTATGCAGGCAACTGTTTTAGCATTCTTGTTATTCATTTTTATTAACTATTGGGGAATGAAAGTATCGGCTACTTTTGAACTTATTGTCACTGTTATTGCATTGGTAGGATTAGTGATATATTGGGGACTGGCTCTGCCACATTTTGAATTGTCTCGAATTATGAGCCAACCATTGCTGCCAAATGGTTTTAGTGGTGTCATGGCAGCTGTTCCTTTTGCTATTTGGTTCTATTTAGCGATTGAGGGAGGGGCAATGGCAGCCGAAGAAATGGTCAATCCTCAAAAAGATATTTCGATCGGTTTTCTGAGTGGGATGGGTACATTAATGGTTATGGCATTTTTAACGTTATTCCTCACCGCCGGTATTGCTGATGTTAAGCTGATCGAAGCAGTTGACTTTCCCCTGCCAATGGCTCTTAGCGGTATTTATGGGGAAGGATCATTTTGGGTCATGCTAATTAATTTTATTGGTTTATTTGGGCTCATTGCATCGCTTCATGGTATTATTGTTGGTTATTCCCGTCAAACTTACGCAATGGCCAGAACTGGATATCTGCCTAAATTCCTGGCCTATGTTCATCCAAAGCACCGCACTCCGGTCTGGGGGCTGGTAATTCCCGGTATTATTGGTTTGGGTGCTGCTTTAACTGGTTTGACTAATGTAGTCATTACCATCTCGGTGTTTGGTTCAGTGATCATGTATCTAATCAGCTTGGTCAGTTTGTTTGTCCTGCGTTCTACCGAGCCCAATCTCAAACGGCCTTTTAAGGTAGCTTATCCGAGTATTCCGATTATTAGTTTCATTATGGCACTGTTTTGCCTGGGAAGTTTGTTTTATACTTCCAGTGATGCCATCGTGTCGGTCTTAGTAGTATATGGTATAGCCATTATCTATTACTTTATCTGGGGTAATAAAAATATCCGGCCGTTTGAAGAAGAATTTGGTGTATTAAAAGAGCTGGACGAGTAATCGTATATTCGGCAATAAGGCAGTTTATTCCATATCTAATGAGGGGTGCTGAGTTTCATGGTATTCCTCATTAGAATTGATAAAACAAGGGAGTTGATCAACTGCAGGGTGAAAAGGGAATTTTTAAGTGTGGGAATTGATATTGGCACAACGACAACTCAGGTCATTTTTAGTAAAATTACGGTGGAAAGCAAGATAACGGCTTTGGTGGCTTCTGAGGTAAAGATTGCTCAAACTGATATTGTATACAAAAGTAGAGTCCATTTTACACCGCTGCTTTCCCGCGAAGTTATCGATATGGTCAGTCTAAAAGCAATTGTAAGCAGCGAGTATCAGGCAGCGGCTGTTCGAAAAGGAGCTATCGCCACAGGTGCTATTATTATAACTGGCGAAACAGCGCGCAAAGAAAATGCAGAAGAAGTCTTACGTGAGCTTGCTGAGTTTGCCGGCGATTTTGTTGTGGCTACAGCCGGTCCTGATTTAGAAGGAATTTTAGCTGGGTGTGGCGCTGGTGCACGTGATCAGTCCAAAATCTTCACTGATCATGTGATAAACTTTGATATTGGCGGTGGCACTACCAATGCGGCAGTGTTTTTTGACGGGGAGGTCATTGATTCTTTTGCACTGGATATTGGCGGCAGATTAATTCAGCTTGATTCCGGCGGGCGGATTACTTATATTTCTGACAAGTTAAAGTCTGTGATTAGCGGTTTGCGGCTGAAGTTGTTGGTGGGCGAAATTCCAACAGTTAAGCAATTAAGGCGGTTAACTGATTTTTTGGCTGCAGGTCTTATCGCGATTACTGAAAACAAGCCGATCAATCCAGATATAGGAAGCTTATTTATTCATCATAGACATAAAGGCTTAGTGCCTAACTATATGATGTTTTCCGGTGGCGTTGCTGAGTTTATCTATGGCAATGTTTCCGTCACTACGTTGCAGGAAATCCGGCAATTTGGTGATATTGGCCCTTTGCTGGGACAGTCAATACGAGCAGCTTTTGAACAATATCGCAGTCGATTTTTGCTGCCAAAGGAAAAAATAAGGGCAACCGCAGTTGGTGCTGGCAGCCATTCAGTAAAAATAAGTGGTAGTACTATTGTGTGTAACGAGGCTGTATTGCCATTAAAAAATATTCCAATTATTCAGGCTGGTCATGCTAAAAGTGAAATTGCCGATATCTGCAGTGCTATCCGGGCGCGAAGTGGGTTATATAAAGTAACAAACGCAGCTATTGCTTTCCAGGGGCCTGCTTGTCCTACGTATGATGAAATAAAAGAACTGGCCAGAGTAATCATTGCTGTTAATGCTCATAGTAACGAAGCCATTATTGTCGTTGTCGAAAATGATTTTGCCAAAGCCTTGGGTCAGACCATCAATATATTAACTAAGAATTCCAAGCCAGTCATTTGCCTGGATAAAATCAAAGTCGATTGCGGTGATTATATTGATATCGGTAAGCCAATTGGCAATGTAGTGCCGGTGATTATCAAGACGATGATTTTTAAAAACTAATTTTTATGCTGAGTACAGGAAGCAGGTGAAGATCAATGATTTTAAAAACAAAACTATTTGGCAGCATATACCGGTTCAAAGATGTAAAAGAGGTATTAGCAAAAGCGAATGAGGAGAAATCAGGCGATAATTTAGCCGGTATTGCGGCGACAAGTACGGCGGAAAGAGTAGCTGCCAAAGTGGTACTCTCTGAGCTGACGCTGGAAGAACTGCGTAATAACCCGGTTATTCCTTATGAAGCCGATGAAGTAACCCGAGTGATTCAGGATGCAGTTGTGACTGATTCTTATAATCAAATAAAATCGATGACGGTTGGCGAATTTAGAGAGTTTATTTTAAAAAGTAACAGTTCATCACTGGCAGCAATTCGGGATGGTTTAACAGCTGAAATGATTGCCGGTGTGACTAAGCTTATGAGCAATTTGGATTTAGTTTATGCAGCTAAAAAACTAAGGGTTACCGCAACTTGCAATACTACGATTGGTAAGCCCGGAACTTTATCATCCCGGTTGCAGCCAAATCACCCGACTGATGACATCGGTGGTGTTATGGCCTCAGTCATGGAGGGGATTAGTTATGGTGTCGGAGATGCCGTTATTGGTTTGAATCCGGTTGTTGACAGTATTGAGAGTATTACGGCTCTTTTAAGACAGTTTAAAGAATTTATGACGAAATGGGAAATTCCAACCCAAAATTGTATTTTGGCTCATGTGACTACCCAGATGGAAGCCTTGAAAAGAGGAGCCCCAATGGATTTAATGTTTCAAAGTCTGGCTGGTTCACAAAAATCTAATGAAGCTTTTGGTATTCATGTCAGGTTAATGGACGAAGCCTATCAATTGATGCAGTCCAGGAAATGCTCGGCAGGAGAAAACTTTATGTATTTTGAAACAGGGCAGGGATCAGAACTATCGTCGGAAGGCCATAATGATGCTGATCAGGTTACTATGGAAGCACGCTGCTATGGTTTGGCAAAGCGGTATCACCCGTTTTTAGTTAATACTGTTGTCGGCTTTATTGGACCGGAATATTTATATGATGGCCGTCAGATGATTAGAGCGGGACTGGAAGATCACTTTATGGGAAAATTAACGGGTTTGCCAATGGGCGTGGATGTTTGTTATACCAATCATATGAAAGCCGACCAAAATGATCTGGAAAATCTGGCTATGATTCTGGCTGCTGGTGATTGTACTTATTTCATGGGTATCCCTGGCGGTGATGATGTTATGCTCATGTATCAGACTACTAGTTATCATGATATGGCTGCCTTGCGCGAGCTTACTGGAAAAACACCGATAAAAGAATTTGCCGAACGAATGGAAAGACTAGGGATTATGACGGAAGGCCGTCTGACTGCTCAGGCTGGTGACCCCTCGCTATTTACAGTTTAGGAGGTGAAGATATGGAAGAAGAATTTATTGGCGATATAGCGGCCACTGATTATACGGGCAGGAGCACTGTAGATCGGCCAAAGGACCAGGAAAGCTGTATCCGGCTTAAAAAATCTACGAATGCCCGTATTTGCGTAGGCCGGGCTGGAGATCGGGTCAAGACTGAAACCTTGCTTCGATTTCGGGCTGATCATGCGGTAGCAATGGATGCGGTGTGGTCAACTGTCGATGAAAAAATCATTGATCAACTTGGTTTTTATAAGGTTAAAACTTTAGCTAAAGATAAAGAACAATATATTACCAGGCCAGATTTAGGTCGCAGATTTTCATCTGAAACAATTGCAGGAATTAAAAGAAACTGCAGTGCCAGTCCGGTGGTGCAAATTCTTGTGGCTGACGGTTTGAGCTCCCCTGCGATTAATGCGAATATTGCCGATATTTATCCGGTTATTGTGGATGGAGTAACGGCCAATGGCCATGCATTGGGAATACCCATTTTTATCAAATATGGCCGGGTGGCTACTATGGATCAAATTAGTGAAGCTCTTGCAGCCAAAGTGACGGTATTACTTGTTGGGGAAAGGCCAGGATTAGCAACTGGCGAAAGCATGAGCTCGTATATGGCTTATGAATCAAGTCCGTTGAAACCGGAGTCACAGCGGAATGTTATTTCCAATATTCATAGGAAAGGAATTCCGCCAGTAGAGGCTGGTGCTCAGATTGTTCAGTTGGTTGAAGTGCTGCTGCGCGAACAAAACAGTGGTGTTACGCTGAAGATATAATTGTATATTATCTGCTGAAACTAAGCCTGGAAGTGCTTGTTATAGTACTTTTGGGCTTAGTTATTGTTCTTTCATTATAAAGCTTTTAGCTTGCTAAAATAGTAAGCAGAGTCGACAATCCTGTGTTTGAAGTATAAGGTGCTCGCAATGATTGCGGTTTGCTATGCTCCTGGAGCATGCCTATAATCTTGTAAGCATCAATATAAAAGACTTGAGTAAGCAAAACTCGCTTTACTCAAGTCTTTTTTGGAGTGGTTGGGTCAGTGGTTTTTCTAATAAACAGCTGGTCTTGCAGCATTATAGAAACTTAATGCTGAAGAAAGTCTAAGTACGAACGGCATGGATAGTGGTTAAGCTTTCGCCTGATCAGGGGATTGAAAATTGATGGGGGCTTGATCCAATAAGTAAGTTAAGAGAAAAGCACCAAGACAAGTTAGCCATTCCAGATAGATTACGTGAGGAAAAATACGAACTGCCGGAACGGTTTGCCAGAGGATAAGAACTACTAAACCGGTTATGATGGTGAAGAAAGCAGAACTCTTCCGGCATAGGCCTGGTGCAAAAAGTGTAAATAAGACGGTAATACTGAAAGCGGCAGTAAGACTAAGGCCAATCATCAGTGTATTGATAATTCCGCTAATGGTCATTGCAAATAGCAGGGTTAATAGCCCTAATACAACTACCGATCCTTTGGTTATAGTCAGGAAGTGCTTCTCACTTACAGTAGGGTTAATGAATTTTTTATAAATATCCTGTGAAAATAGTGTGGCTGAACTAAGCAATAAACTGCAAGCTGTTGAGACGTCAGCTGCCCATAAGGCTGCCAGTGTTATTCCGGCCAATATTGGATTTAATGACATGATGGTCATTGGTAAAGCCATCGCCGGACTGACATCAGGAAACATAGTTTTGGCAATAACGCCCATCATGGCACTAACAAAACCGATGGGAAGCATCATCAAACCGCCAATGATAAAACCACGGCGGGCTGTTTGGACGTCTTTAGCACCAAGCGAGATTTGAATGATACTTTGTAAAGACAAATTAACAGTAACGAGAACAATAATCCAGCTTAAAATGCCTAGCAGGCCAACACCAGCAAATAAATCGAGATAAGGAACGTTGGGCGGAAGCTGAATCTTGATGCTTTCAATACCACCAGCATGATTAATGCTGAAAATAGTGGCCAATATAATTCCGATATATTTTAAACTAACATTTAAAATATTGCATAGACTTGCTGACCACATTCCACCAATAGCTGTTATGCTAATGAAAACAACAGCACTTGTTAATACTCCGGAAGTAAAAGTAAATACTTCAGGCACTAATGCACATAGTATGCTGCCACCTGCTATATATTGCAGTGACATGACTACCAATTGAATAACGATTTGGCAAGCTACTCCGGCAATCATGCCTCGTTTATCATAGTAGCGACCCAGAAGTTCAGGAATTGTCGTAATATTTAATTCACGATATTTTTTTGCGACAAGCATACCCATAACGATGGCTCCAATGCCCCAGGCCGTTGTATACCAGCCTGCAGATAAGCCAACTTTGTAGGCTTGTTCAGCTACTCCGATTGTTGAAGCTCCACCTACTGCCAAACCGACAATTGATACAGTTATTAAAGGGGTTGTTAGTTGTCTTCCGGCAAGAACATAATTGGTTGCGCTGCCGCTAGACCGCTTCTTAGCGTAATAGCTGATTGCAAATAGTGAAGCGATATAAATTGAGACAATAATTAATGGAATATTCATAGAGACCTCCTAGAAATATTTTTTTATTTCTTCCAATGTTTAATTTAGAAGAAAAAATCGTCCCTCTTAACATTAAGAGGGACGATAGTTACCGTGGTACCACCCAAATTGATCTTCTGAGAAAATAAAAAAGGGTACCGCATGAGGGGCGAGCTGCCGCGGTACCACCCTATATTTATCATAAGATTACTTTAAATCTGTAACGTAGATGTACGGCAAAGCCTACTATTATTTCAGCCTGCAGTTCAGGAAGGAACTTCACTAAGCCGTTTCAGCTAGTTCGCACCAACCACTAGCTCTCTGAATGAATCTTGCCAAGTTACTTTTTTCCGTCATTACCAGTAAAATATTATCTTGTTAAAGTGATTATATCGACTTAATGTGTAATTGTCAATAGAAAGCAAATGGACAAATGTTCTTTGGTGGATGCCACGTGCTTTATTCGGTAGAAGGCTGTCTTAATTGTTGGCGCTGTGTTGAAGTGCTTCATATCTGGATTAAACTAGTAGGGGCTTGTGAGTTGCCAATAATGCTGCTGTATGCATAGTATAGTATAGTATAGTATAATCAGTCCTATTAACTTGTGCGGGGAGTGAGTGGCTATGAGACAGATCGTATTGTCAGAGCTTCGATGTAAGGCTGAAGAAGCAAAAGAGAATTTACAAAAAGTTGCGGATAAAATGGGCCGTCCGATTAAAATATATATTCATTGGTCTGCCGGGCATTATGACCAGTATTTTACCGATTATCATATTAATGTCGGTCAAGGTGGAGAACTGTTTATAAGTACTGATGATTTTAATGAATATAAGCTGCACACTTATCATCGGAATAGCGGTGCAGTAGCTATTTCGGCTGCTTGTGCTTACAATGCCCAGTCGACCGATGATTTAGGCCCTGAGCCTCCAACAGAGCAGCAAGTAGAGGCTATTGCTCAAGCCTTGGCTGTCTTAACCAATGTATTTAATATTCCGATGGATAACACCCATGTTATGACTCATGCTGAAGCGGCTGACAATATGGACGGCGATTCTCGTTGGCATGAACCTTACGGGCCGGCAAATTCTATGGAAAGGTGGGATTTCTGGGTGATTAAGGCTGGCGATGAGCCAGGATCGGGTGGCGACATTTTACGGGGGAAAGGTGCTTGGTATAGTTATCATGGAGATTTGTATTAATAGGAAACAAAAAACCTCGCTGCATCAGCGAGGTTTTAATTTTAAATGGTGGCGGCGCAGGGATTTGAACCCCGGACACTGCGGGTATGAACCGCATGCTCTAGCCAGCTGAGCTACGCCGCCATAATGGTGGATGGGGTTGGATTCGAACCAACGAAGGCGAAGCCGGCAGATTTACAGTCTGCTCCCTTTAGCCACTCGGGAACCCATCCATTATGGAGCTGGCGAGAGGAATTGAACCCCCAACCTGCTGATTACAAGTCAGCTGCTCTACCAATTGAGCTACACCAGCATTTTATCGCCTTAGCGACATTACATATCTTATACTAAATAATCATACTATGTCAACTGTTTTTTTTAGGAGAACAATGAAAATAGGGGTGGACAATTCCACCCCTATTTGGTATTGTTACCTATGGAAAGAATCCTAATACAACTATGCGGGCATCTCGGATGTTCCAGAAGTGTATAGTGGCTTTTCTTCGTCAGTTGCTTTAATGCCAGTGCCTTTATAAGCGTTTTCGCTGTTTGCCGCAGGAGCCTTTTCATTGGTATTCGCATACGTGTTGTCATTTGTGCTAGTATGATTAGTTTGCTCATTATCCATAATATCACCTCAGACATAATTTTTTGATTCTAAATCGTATACTTAATGAAGAAAAAAAACCTCCTTAAGAACTAGTTTCTCCAAAAGATTTTTTTATGAACTGTTTTTTTTATGTTTTAGGCAGGGATTTTTTTCTTTAAGGATTTTGAAGGAATATTTTGAATTTAGACGAATTTAAGATATAAATGATTATTCAGTAAAAGAGATGATGAATAAATATGGGACAAGGAACAATCTGTAATAGCTTATTTTCAGAGGGATCGATCGTACCTGCAGCCCGTACCATTAATGATTTTAAGAGTGCGTTAACGAGTACTGTTGCTCCAAGCGTTATATTATTGTTTGGTGATATCATTATTTTGCCTGAGCTGTTAGCTGAGGCAAAGAAGTATAATAAGCGCGTTCTGGTACATTTGGATTTACTAGGAGGTATTGGTAAGGATAAAGCTGGCATCAAGTTTTTAGCACGAATGGGTGTGACTGGTGCTATCACTACAAAACCTCAGTTAGTTAAGTATGCCAGAGAAGAGGGCATGATTGTCATCCAACGCTTATTTTTAATGGATTCAGAAGCTTTGCGCTCAGGTATTCATTTATTGCATAGCTGTAAGCCTGATGCGGTTGAAATACTGCCAGCATCTGTTCCGGCTTCTACCATTCAGGAACTTTTTAAAGAAACAGGGTTACCGATTTTAGCTGGTGGACTGATTTATACTGCTGAAGATGCCCAGAGTGCATTGCAAAAGGGAATCCATGCCGTAAGTACAAGTCGGCGAGATTTGTGGAAATAAATTTTTTTGATTTGCAGGAATATTGCGACAAATGTCTAATATCTATTATTAAGTGAATAAATTGGACGAGAGAGATAAGAGAAGTTCATTGTAGATTTAGCTGATGGCTAGGTTTGTTTTGAACTTCTTTTTTTCGTCCCGATCCAAATTTATTAAAAGGAGCTGATAACCAAGTAGCGCAGGTCAGGACTTATTAAAAAATTATATTAAGGGGGAAGCAGGTATGACAAATCTTTTCGGCGAGTTCTTTGGAACGATGGTATTAATGATTTTCGGTTGCGGTGTTGTTGCAAACTGCCTGTTGAAAAAGTCGAAGGCTGAAGGGGCAGGATGGATGGTTATCACAGCAGGCTGGGCTTTTGCGGTAACTTTGGGGGTATTCTCAGCAGTAGCTACTGGGGCTCCTCAAGCCGATTTAAATCCAGCAGTTACGCTAGCTAAAACATTTATGGGTGTATACACTGCACCACAAGCTATTGCGACAATGGGTGCTGAACTGCTTGGTGGTATCGTAGGAGCTGCTATTTGTTGGTTAGCATTCCTACCACACTGGGAGATTACTGAGGACAAAGGTGCTAAACTTGCAATTTTCTGCACAGCTCCAGCTATTCGTAACACTGGTGCAAACTTGCTTTGTGAAATTATTGCCACAGCCATGCTTGTTCTAATGATTTTTGCAATCTTTTCTAAGAACACCGGCAGCATTCCTCCAGGATTCGGACCCTATCTAGTTGGTATTCTGGTTTGGGCATTAGGTTTGTGCTTAGGTGGTCCTACTGGTTATGCTTTGAACCCAGCACGTGACCTTGGTCCTCGTATTGCACATGCTATTCTTCCGATTGCTGGAAAAGGCGGCTCAGATTGGGGCTATGCTTGGATTCCTGTAGTTGGACCTATGGCTGGTGCGGTAGTTGCCTATTTTGTTGGCCATGCAATTGGTTTAATGTAATAACGAATTGGGTTAATTAGAGTCAATTAATAATCTATGAAAATAAAATTTGTTGGGAGTGGCTGAGATGACTAAAAAGTATGTATTAGCCTTAGATCAGGGAACTACTAGCTCGCGTGCGATTTTATTTGATCAAACTTCTAGTATTATTGCAGTTGCCCAAAAAGAATTCACTCAAATTTTTCCTAAACCAGGTTGGGTTGAGCATAATGCAGATGAGATTTGGGGTACTCAAATTGGCGTTGTAGCTGAGGTAATGGCCAAAGCTGGTATTGCACCTACTGATATTGCGGCAATTGGTATAACGAATCAGCGTGAAACTACTGTAGTTTGGGATAAAACAACTGGCAAACCAGTTTATAACGCTATTGTATGGCAATCCCGCCAGACTATGGACATTTGTAATGACATTAAAGCAAAAGGCCTAGCAGCAAAATTTAGAGAAAAAACTGGTTTAGTAGTTGATGCTTACTTCTCTGGTACAAAGGTAAAATGGATTCTGGACAATGTTGAAGGCGCAAGAGCAAAAGCTGAAGCTGGTGACTTACTGTTCGGTACAATTGATACTTGGTTAATCTGGAAATTAACTGGCGGTAAAGTTCATGTGACCGATTACTCCAATGCTTCACGTACGCTTATGTATAATATCCGTGAATTGAAATGGGACGAAGAACTTCTTGATATTCTTACTGTTCCAAGTTCAATGCTTCCAAGTGTTCGTCCTTCCAGCGAAGTATATGGCCAAACTGACCCATCGATATTCCTTGGCGCTTCTGTACCTATCGCAGGCGCAGCAGGTGACCAACAAGCAGCATTATTTGGTCAAACATGCTTTAAACCCGGTATGGCAAAGAACACTTATGGTACCGGTTGCTTCATGCTTATGAATACAGGCAGCGAGCTCTATTCATCCAAAAATGGTTTGCTGACTACAATTGCTTGGGGACTTGATGGCAAAGTAGAGTATGCTCTTGAAGGCAGTATTTTTGTCGCTGGCTCAGCAGTTCAATGGCTGCGTGATGGCTTAAAACTGATTGAAGCTGCTACTGACTCAGAGTACTATGCTCAAAAAGTTACTGATGCCGAAGGTGTCTATGTAGTTCCTGCCTTTGTAGGACTGGGTGCTCCTTACTGGGATATGAAAGCACGCGGTGCAATCTTTGGATTGACTCGCGGTACCAGCAAGTCCCATTTAATTCGTGCAACTTTGGATTCTATGGCTTATCAAACTAAAGACGTTCTTGGTGCTATGGAAGCTGATTCCGGCATAAAATTACAAGCACTGAAAGTAGACGGCGGTGCTGTAGCGAATAATCTTCTCATGCAATTCCAAAGTGATATCTTAGGTGTGCCTGTTGACAGACCTGATGTCACAGAAACAACAGCGCTAGGCGCTGCTTATTTGGCTGGCTTAGCTGTTGGTGTATGGGGCAGCAAAGAGGATCTAATTGAGAATTGGAAACTTAATAGAAGATTTGAGCCAGAGATGGAAGTCAGCGCACGAGCTAAACTTTATGGTGGCTGGCAAAAAGCAGTGAAACGTGCAATGGAGTGGGAAGATTAAGTTCTTTCTTAAAGCATTTGCCCGATCATTGCTTAATCAATGTGGTAACACAAACTAAATAAGGGCTAGAGAAAATAGAGACGGTCCATATTAAGGCGTCAGCTTCATCAGCAGACGCCTTTGGATCGTTTTTTATTACCCTTCTATCGTCTTTTCTTGCTTTTAGTTTATCTTTTATTGCCTTTGGCTTGTTGGATATTGCCTTTGGCTTGTCTTTTATTGCTTTTGACTTGTTTAGATAGCTTAGATATAAAAAGGGTGTAATGTTTAAAAGGGAGTGATATGATGCAAAATGAAACCAAAGCAGATGTCGTGATCATCGGCGGTGGTATAGTAGGCACAGCAATTGCCCGTGAACTATCCAAGTACCAGCTTGACGTGATCCTTATCGAAAAACAGCCTGACATCGCTGCAGGAACGACCAAAGCCAATAGTGCTATCCTTCATGCTGGATTTGATGCTCATCCAGATACGCTTAAAGCAAAACTGAATGTTCGTGGCAATGCGATGTATCATGAACTAGAGAAAGAGCTTCATTTAGATGTTAAGTGGACAGGCTCATTGGTTGTTGCTAAAACCGACGAGGATATGGTGACACTGAAAGAACTACTGGAACGTGGGCAGCAAAATAAGGTTCCAGGGTTAGCGTTATTGACAAAAGATGAAGTGTTATTAAAGGAACCGAATTTATCTAAAGATGTAAAAGGAGCTCTGTGGGCACCGTCGGCTGGCATCTTCTTGCCGTTTGGCGCTGCTGTAGCGTTCGCGGATAATGCAATTAGTAATGGGGTCCGGCTGTTTACTGAATGCCCTGCAGAGAAAATTGTAGCAGAAGCAGGTAAAGTTGTTGGTGTTCAAACGCCAAAGGGCTTTATCGGCTGCAACTATGTTATCAATGCGGCAGGCGTTTATGCAGATGACATTAGTCGCTTAGCTGGTGATGATAGTTTTTCTATTACACCTCGCAAAGGTGAATATATTTTATTTGATCGAAAGGTTGGCAATTTAGTTAATACTGTTGTTTTTCCAGCTCCTAGTAAGTTCAGTAAGGGAATTTTAGTTTGTCCTACCGTTCATGGTAATATCTTTATTGGTCCAAATGCACAAGAAATTGCGAATAAAGAGGATATATCAACAAGTCCAACTGGTATGTCTGAAATTATTGATAGAGCACAAGAATTACTACCTAACTTGCCGCTTAGAGAAGCGATTACTCAATTCTCCGGAGTTCGAGCTGCAGCTGATTGTGGTGATTTTGTAATAAGAAATTCTGAGTTTGTCGCCGGGCTTATTCATGCGGCTGGCATTCAATCCCCAGGATTGACTGCAGCCCCAGCAATCGCTGAAGTTGTTGCTGAGATACTCAAACTAAATGGCGTGGAGCTAAAGCCAAAACCTTCGTTTAATTCACATAATCCGAAGCCCATTGTATTTAAGGAGTTAAGCTTGGCCGAGAAACAAGCTGCTATAGAAGAAAACCCTCTCTATGGCCGTGTCATTTGTCGTTGCGAAACCATTACCGAAGGTGAAATTGTCGCTGCTATTCAGCAGCCTTGCGGGGCTAAAACTGTTGATGGTGTTAAGCGCCGTACGCGAGCAGGAATGGGACGCTGTCAAGGAGGATTTTGTGGACCAAGGGTGACAGCGATTCTTGCGCGTGAACTAAATATCTCGGTTTCCCAAGTTAGAAAGGAATCCGCTGAGTCCTATTTGTTTTACGAAAAAATGCCGGGAGATTGTGAGGTGACAGGTCATGAATAAACGGTTATATGATCTAGTCATAGTTGGCGGCGGCCCAGCTGGTTTAGCTGCTGCACATAGTGCTAAACTAAATGGCGCCAAGAATATTCTGGTCATTGAACGTGACCGGGAGCTTGGCGGTATTTTGCAGCAATGTATTCATAATGGCTTTGGCCTGCATCGCTTTCATCAGGAACTTACTGGTCCGGGCTATGCCCAGCGGTATATTAAATTAGTTCAGGAACATCCAGAGGTTGAAGTATTGCTTGATACTATGGTATTAGAGGTTAAGCAAAATAAAACTGTTTTAGCAGTGAACCCAGAGTTAGGCGTTTTCGAAGTTCAGGCGAAGGCTGTTATTTTTACTATGGGATGTCGGGAGAGAACTAGAGGTGCAATTCGAATTCCCGGTAAACGCCCAGCAGGAGTATTCACTGCCGGAGCGGCCCAGCGTATGGTTAATATGGAAGGCTATATTCCGGGAAAGAAAATAGTTATTTTAGGTTCTGGTGATATTGGTTTAATTATGGCCAGACGACTGACCCTAGAGGGCGCGGATGTTCAGGCCGTATTGGAGATTATGCCATACTCGAATGGCTTAACTCGGAATATCGTACAATGCTTGGATGATTATGAGATTCCATTGCATTTGGCTCATACCATTGTTGCTATTCATGGTCAGGATCGCGTAACTGGAGTGACTTGTGCAAGAGTAGATGCAAATATGAAACCAATTGCTGGTACTGAATTTGACATTGAATGTGATTGCGTACTCTTATCAGTAGGTCTAATTCCCGAAAATGAGTTATCTGAAGAAGTAGGCGTTTCATTAGATACAAAAACAAATGGTCCGGTTGTTGACCAGCGGCGCCAAACCTCTCTGACCGGGTTCTTTGCAGCAGGTAATGTAGTTCATGTTCATGATCTAGTAGATTTTGTATCAGAGGAAGGCGAAATTGCTGGTAAGTATGCTGCGTTATACGCACAAGGAAAGCTGCCAGAAAACTATCGTACAATTAATATACTTGCTGAGAATGCGATTAGGACAGTTGTCCCTCAAAAAATTGTCCTAGATCATGCAAGTATTGATCCAGTGCGTTTATTTATGCGAGTTGGCAAGCCTGAAGAAAAGCTACTTGTCGAAGTTGTCGGTGCTCAGGGAAAAGTACTGGCAACTAAACGATTACCAATTGCTAAACCTGGTGAAATGATTGTTCTGGAAATTCCGATTGATAAATTTGCCGATGCGGGTGAATTTGTTGTTGTAACAACTAGACAGGCGGTGAAAGCATGACTCAAGCTGTTCGTAAAATTAGTTGTATTGTTTGTCCAATGGGCTGCGGTGGTGAAGTCACCCTGGAAAACGGTGAGTTTAAAACTGCGACCGGGTATACTTGTAAACGTGGTATTGAATATGCGCAGTTGGAAGTCACGAGTCCTAAAAGAATGCTGACTACTACAGTCAAAGTTACAGATGGTGAATTAAACCTGCTGCCTGTTGCTTCTAATATACCCCTGCCAAAAGGTAAAGTGATTGCAGCAGCTCGCTGTTTAGCTGGTGTTAAGGTTACAGCACCAATAAAAGAAGGTGATATCATCTACGCTAATATTTTAGGATTAGGTGTTGATATCGTAGCTACCCGTGATTTAGCCAGACGTGTAAATGAAAACTAGTGTTAAGAAAAACCAGGAGCAGCTGTCTCCTGGTTTTTTGCTTTGGATAGATCTTTGCGTTTAGGCAGAATACTTATTGTCACAGTTGAATAAGATCAGAATAGTCATTGCAACGATTATCTGGCTATTAATACCAACATTATGATATTTTTTATGGCAATAATAATAATCCGAAAATCTTTTTAGTTGGTGATAAGGATGGATTATTTTGTTGGGTTAATTAGCATTATTACCATTAATATCGTCCTGAGTGGTGACAATGCACTGGTCATTGCCCTCGCCAGTCGAAATTTATCGGGAAAGCGCCGGAAGTATGCTGTGATACTCGGGGGTGCTGGTGCTATCATATTGCGTATACTATTAACGTTTATGGCCATTTATTTATTAAAGATCCCTTATCTGCAGCTTCTTGCCGGACTTTTACTGCTTTGGATAGCGGTTAAATTAGTTAGGCAGGAGGCTGAGCATGAAAATGTAAAGGCTACTGCTAATTTAGGTGAGGCAATCAGAACCATCATTGCGGCTGATTTAGTGATGAGCTTGGACAATGTCATCGCCATTGCTGGTGTGGCTAAAGGAAATATTACTCTATTGGCCATCGGTTTAGCCATAAGTATCCCAATCATTATCTGGGGAAGCAAACTAATCAATGTTTTGATTGTGCGCTGGCCAATTATTATCATTGTCGGAGCAGCTTTTTTGGGATGGACGGCAGGCGATATGGTAGGGAGTGAGCAAAAGCTGAGTTCAATATTAGCGGAAGTTCCTTGGGGTACTGAAGCTATTTCAATGGCCTTTGCTGCTTTTGTTCTAGTCATGAATACAGTCTCAGCTAAGAAAAAAATACATTAAAAAAGCAATAGAATCGCTTGAAGTGAAATATCACTCAAGTGATTTGTTGCTTATAAGACAAGCGGATTTTTAAAAATATGTGGTACCGGAAAAGTAGATTCCTTTCTGGATATTCGTGGCTTTGTCCCAACTAATATCTGAGTTCAAGTCTTCCTGACCTTTATATAAACTTAACCACTGATAGCGATAACCAACCGTAAATGTGCTGCTTGAACTTAAAGCAAAGCGTACTCCGGCCATAGTATCAAGCATTTGTGCTGATCCGGTATGGTTGAATTCTAAGTCACGTAAGTTCCAATTGCCGTGACCTTGGGCGAGTGCAAGTGGTGAGTATTTAATTGATCCTACGGCGCTAATTTTTGGCGTAACCTTTTTCTCAGTACTAATACCAATATGAGGCCCTTGATAGGTCATGGTATAGGCTGAATCAAGACCAAAAAGCTGCTGGGGCGGCGATTCAATTTGATAATCATTTATGTAGTAAATACCATCAGTCATTTGATAATGGTTACGATTGTAACTATAGCCATAAAAAATGCTTGTATTCTTATTTTGATGAGTTATCCAGTTCAAGTTGATATAACTAGCAGAACCGGTTGTTTTAAATTCGCCATAATACCAAAGTTGATTTCCGCCCACCTGATAGTTCCAGTCTGAATCACTACCTGTTCCTGGGCGAATATTTCCCATAAAACCCCCATCAATGCGGAATGATTTGTTTTTGCCTGTTTCAGTTTCAAAACTGCCTGTGATGTAGTTGCCTGAGTGTGGGTAGACTAATTCGGACGCGCCGTTGCTATTGGGATAAAGCGGGAAAGAAGTGTGCCACATTTGCGATCCAGTTACGTGCCAGCTTCCTAACGAGACACTTGCAGCATTTGCTAGCTGTATGCTTGTAAAAAAGGAGCAAAATACAAATAAAATAAGAACTATAAATTTTAACACCAACAACTTCCCCACTTTACATAAAATAATTTTAATAAAAGAGATATTCGCCGAGTTAGAGCGAAGTCCTTGTTCATAGCACTATGGTAAATATTGCTGTGTATGAGAGTTGCGCTACTTTCCGGTGTTATTATCGTGGCAATTATTTAGTAATTTGATTTTTGCTGATTTTTTACGTTTATAATAGATGGCTAAGGCGGTTGCAAACAATAGTGCAAAAAGTGAAAAATAACCGTAGTAATCAGGCCAGTAGCATTTGTCATTACCTTCGATGATATTTTGCTGGCATTCGGCTATCAGAATGTCTACCTCGGAATGATTGGCGTATAAGCGCCTGGTTTCTTCAAACTTGGACAAGGCCTTACTGTAATAGCCGTTCCAATAAAGTTCAAGACCTTGCCGATAAGACCTGTTTGTAAGGCTTTCGTTGTTGCTGGTGCCAGCTTTACGAATATATTCTTGAATTGTCGCTGCATCCAGGCAATATAGCGGACCGTTTGGGCCGTCTTTGGTATTCATATAAAATGTAAGCAGACCAATGACATGACCATCGCTATTAAATACCGGTCCTCCAGAGTTTCCTGGCGTTACTCCTTCTGCATTAATCTGGATGAGCGGAGTGCCTTGGGCTGTCGTTTTTTTATCTGAAGAAACTGACCCCGGTGACCATGACCATTCCAGATATGATTTTACTGAACCCATCGCTTTTAAATCTCCGGCACTTGGATAACCAGCAACAAAAATTCGCTCGCCAGTACGAGTTTTATCAGAACCACTTAATCGGATGGTAGGGTAATTTTGGCCCGCAACTTTGATGATTGCAATATCTTTACTGTCCTTTTGACCAGCGGGAGAGCCAATCTCTTTTAACTCAAAGGGCAGTTCCTCGCCGCCAGGGGTTACGACGACGTTAACCATGTGTATTTTGCCGATATGGGCATAGCCCTGATTAATGAGGGCTATTGCTTGTTCTTTGTTAACCTGGTAATTTTCCACAAGTGTGTATACTAATTGCCAAGCTAGATTTTCCCATTTCTGTTTGTCAGCATGGCTACAAACATCGACTACATGTGCGTTAGTAACTACGTATCCTTCAGAATTTATGAAAGCTCCAGACCCAAAGCCACCATGAGCTGTGAGGATTTGATGGTTGCCGATTGCCCAGGTTGCGTAATAATATGCCCATATGCGGACAACTGCAGGTTTGCTAATCTTTGCAAGCTTTTCTTCCTGAGTCCATTCTTTACTTGCTGCAGCTGTATTCAATTGACAAAAACTAAATGTGATGATTAAAGTTATTAAGAGGAACTTTTTTAACATAAGTATCAACAACCTTTCGTCGTGCTATAGTATAGATTATTCGCCGACGAAAGCAGTGGCGCTATATTTTTAGTTTTTTGTACTGATTTATGGGAAAAGGACCAGTCGGTTTTGACTGGTCCTTAACAGGGTATCTTAATTTTACGTCCATAAGAAAGCATATAAGAGTCAACTGGAATATAATCTTTGTTAAATATTATTGTGGCACTGTGGCGAAATTGCTGATTGATGAAGTAACGCAAATCGTAGATATTTACACTCAGGAAATGATCATCATAGGTTTCCTCAAAGTAGATAAGTGGTGAAAAATTGGTGAAAAAATCACCTATAATTGTTTTTTGGGCTTCGACAGTTGCATAAGAGCTATGCTGATTTTTGGGTAAAGACATTTTAACTTCAATCATCGGATAGAGTGCACCTATTTTGCCAACTATGAAACTCTCGGCTGTCTCAATCACGAAATCCCAGAATAGAATTCTTTTTAAAGAGGGCATAAGTGCTATGTTGCTGATTTGTTGCTCACTAAATTGATGCTTCAGCCAATTCTTAGCGCGATAACGGAGATACAGCCTAGCAATAATATAGACACCGCAAGTGAGCAAGGTGACTAATGAATGAGTCAGCGGTGGTAATTTAAGTAGTAATATTCCCAGCATGAGTATAAGTAGAATTGGGTCAAATACGTTAAGCAGCTTACAGCTCTTTCTTTCCTTTTTATAAGGCCAGAATAAGGCTGTGCCGTGCGTATTCAAATAATCAGCGACAATATGTGATAACCCACCAGCAAAAGCCCACAGAAAAGAAATAGAAAAATGCACCTGAGGAGTAAATAGCTGAATACCACTAGCAATTAATAATGACCATATCCCAAGGCCCAGAAGGGAGTGAGAACTGGAGCGATGTTGCTTAATATATGAAAAGCTTCCTCGCATTTGAGCGATGATATCGAAGTCCGGGGCTTGCGAGCCAAGTAATGTAGCGATATAAACTGGATCACCTAATGAAAGTTGTTGGCCTGATAAGCCAGCTACAGTAAGGCCAATGAGGGCATGAGAAATGGCATCCATAATCCGCCTCCGTCTCCTAAAAAAAAGTTTACATAAGATTATAACATGCGGAGGGGGGATGCGGTCTATGGTAAGTTTAGGATTTCAAATGAGGTGAATCAGGCAGTTGGGTTGCAGGCTTTTTATGAAATAAAACATAATATAGATAAAGTAATACAAGTGCTGGTAAACCTGTATAAATAACAATCCGTTGGGATTCGTCAAAATATAGACTGACAATAACGCCGATATTTAGGACAATAGCTAAAATTGGAATTAATGGGTAGAGTGGAGTGCGAAAGCCCAAATCAGATACTTTTCCGCCAAGGCTTTTAAATTCTTTACGGAAATTGATTTGACACCAGGCTATAATAATCCAGATCAAGCAGCCTGTCAGACCTGTACTGGACATTAACCATAAATATACGGTATCTGCAGCAAAGCTTTCTGTTAGCAGTGATAGGCATGCGAGAATAAGAGTAATGATTACACCATTAAAAGGGACACCACTTGCGTTCAGTTTGCCTAACCAGGTTGGTGCTAACCCTTCCTTTGACATCGACCAAAGCAGGCGAGAGCAGGCATACAAAGCTGAATTACCCGCTGAGAGGGCAGAGGTTAGCACAACAAAACTCATGATGTCTTTTGCAATAGGAATGCCTAGGCGGCCAAATACATGCGCAAAAGGACTTTCTAGCACACCAGCTTCTTGCCAGGGAATTGTTCCAGCAAGGATAGTCATAGCTAATACATAAAATATAATAATACGTGCAGTGATGCCACGAATGACCCGAGGAACATTTTTACTGGGATTCTCACATTCGCCTGCTGCAATCCCTACTAGTTCTGCACCTTGGAATGAGTAGACGACAGCAATCATGGTGAGAAAGACAGCGCCAAATCCATTAGGGAAAAGACCTGTGCTGGTATGGAAGTTCGAGAGGCCAATAGAGCCTTCATGGCCTGAGAAGCCGAAGATTAGACCTGCACCGGCAATAATGAAGCCAACAATTGCAGCAACCTTAATTCCAGCAAACCAAAACTCGGCTTCACCATAGGCTTTTACTGAAACAAGATTCAGTAATGCCAGGGCAATTGCAAATATTGCACACCAAATCCAGGTGTCAACCTGCGGAAACCAGCTATGCATAATGATGCCGGCTGCAGTAAAATCTGCGGCTATACAAATTGCCCAGTTTATCCAATACAGCCAGCCTGTTGTAAAACCAGCACCAGGGGATATAAAGCGGGAGGCATAGCTTTGGAAAGAGCCGGAAACTGGCATTGCCACAGTTAATTCGGCTAGACAAAGCAGTACCATGTACATGATTAAACCACCGACAAGGTAGGCTAATATTGCTCCAAAAGGACCTGCTTGGTTAATGGTCTGTCCAGAACCTAGAAATAACCCCGTTCCAATTGTACCACCAATCGAAATCATCATTAAGTGGCGCGACTTCATGTCGCGTTTAAGTCCTTTTTTTTCAGGACAAAGATTAGTTGTATTTACAACGCTCACAATAGGACCTCCTAAAATTTACTTGCGGTTAAGGGTGATAGTCAGATGTGATCATTGCCAGCTAAGAGCTACCACGAAATAAAAAAGGCCGTGAGCTATTCTCACGGCCGATCATTGTAATCAATACATAATCGCCTGTGTGAGATAGCTCTTCACCTGAAACTGGCATTCTCAGGCGACAGTTTTATACCTATTCGATATAAAACCAGCAAAACTTTGCGCAAAGTTCTGCTTCGGCGAATATTCCTTTCTGCACAAATCATCGCTTGCGGCTTCTTGTGCATACTGATAATATTCGCACCTCTATGCATCACGCGTATTTAACCAAATTATATTTTATATGAGGAAATGCCCATTGTCAATGGAATTTAAGCATATTGTTTTTTTCAGATAGACAGTTCATTGACGGCATAAAGCAAAAACGATAATATTAAGTTAATAGAAAATACGGTGGTGATGGTTTGGCTAAAGAAGAATTTCAAAGCCTGGATCCCAAGTTTGCGCAATCTCTTGTTGATATCGTTGCGTGCGAACTTAAGAAGAATGTTAATATAACGGATGATCGTGGAGTGATTATAGCATCTTTCAGTAAGGAAAGAGTTGGACAGGTACACGAGGCAGCAGCTCAGCGGCTCACTGCAGGAAAAATTCAGGAGTTTTCGGTTAGCGCAGAAGATGAAATCCGATTACGTGGTGTTAGACGAGGTGTTAATGTCCCCATCATCTTTGCCGATCGTTGCGTTGGTGTAATTGGTGTTACTGGTGATCCGGAAACAGCAGCACCGTATGCCCGGTTAGCAGCAAGGTTTGTTGAGGCAGCGCTGGAATCGAACGCCAATCGCGAGAAACTCATGATTGCCCTAAAGGAAAAAAGAGAGCTGCAAACTATTTTTGTTAATAAAATCATCAGCATTCAAGAAGAAGAGCGCAAAAAGATTTCCCGTGAATTGCATGACGAAACAAGCCAATCGCTTACCTCAATCATTGTTGGCTTAAGGGTATTGGCTGAACTTGTGCACAGTACGGCTGAACGTGAACAAATTATTCGAATGCGTGATTTGGTTGCCGGAACGTTGGAAGCAGTACATCATCTTGCTGTTGAATTACGGCCGTTGTTGCTTGATGATTTAGGGTTGGTTGTAGCCGCTCAGAAATATGTCGATAATTATTCGCAGCAATATAACATTGCTGTTGATATTGATTTTGTTAATTTATCGCGTGAGCAACGATTTTTGCCTGAAGTCGAAATTACCATGTATCGTATTTTGCAGGAAGCTTTAACCAATATTGCTAAGCATGCGCAGGCTAGTAATGTTCAGGTTGTATTGCGTCAACAGCGGCAAAAGCTCAGACTTACAGTGAGTGATAATGGAGTGGGCTTTAACCCAGATCTTACCGAACAGTCAAACAGTGATAAGTGTTTGGGGATTTTCGGTATGAAGGAACGAGTCGAACTTTTTGATGGAGTTTTTTCAGTGAGATCTGTTTTAGGTAAAGGAACCGATATATTAGCAGAAATTCCTTTAAAGCAAAAGAAGAAAAAAAAGCGTATTTGGTAAAAACCAAATACGCTTTTGCATTTTAGTATTATTTGCTTTTACCAGCTTTATAAGCACGGTCAAGCAATTGAACAGTATGAACAACATCTTGATTCATATCGTTTTGCAAGATACCATCTTGGATATGCATCCGGCAGGTACCACAGCTTGTTGCGACAATATCAGCCTTGGTATTAGCAATATTAGCTACTTTTTTATCGTTGATTTGACGGGATAAGTCATAGTTAGCTAAGCTGAAAGAACCACCTGATCCACAGCAGCGGTCGCAGTCTTTCATTTCCACGAATTTAAGACCAGGAATAGCTTTTAAGACTTCGCGCGGTTGTTTAGTAATTTTCAAGCCGCGAACCATGTGACAAGGGTCATGCATGGTTACAGTAGCGTTTACTGGGCCCAGTGTATCTTTGCGGAAATCCAATACATCCACTAAAAATTCACTGATCTCAAATGTCTTTTTCGCCAGTTTTTCTGCACGGGCATGCCATTCTTTATCATCATGGAGCCAATGTGGGTATTCTTTAAGGGCTTCAGTACAAGAACCACAAGCACCGATAATATAGTCGACATTAAATTTCTCGAAAGTTTCGATGGTCTTTTTAGCCATTTCTTTAGCTAAATCTACATCACCGGATACATAAACTGGAGTACCACAGCAATGTTGTGTGCCAGGAATGACAACTTCTACATCGTTTTCTTTTAAAACGTTTATGACAGACTCTCCAACATCGGTGTACATATAGTTGATGGTACAACCAGTGAAGAAGGCTGCTTTGAATTTAGGGTTGGCGACTTTGATAACTTCTGGATATTGGCTGCGCAGTGGTGAAGAGGATATTGGCGCTGTTGCGCGTTTAGCATCCATACCAGGCATTGGGAAACGGGAAACGGCAGCCATTTTTCCAGGGATTTTTTTGAAGGTCAGAGGCCCAAAAGTACCACCCATTTTGAGAGCGAAATCAAACAGTTGGCGATTGCGCAGCAATCTGAATACGTTTTTCTTGATAGGGTGCAAGCCACGGGATTTGACAGCAGCTTGGCGACCACGAAGAATGAGTTCGTCTGCTTTTACACCGCATGGACATTTGAAAGTACAGGATTTACAGTTTAGACATTTTGCCATGGCAGTATCAAATCCAGCACTGATCGGCAGTGTGCCGTTTAAAACAGCTTCCATCAGCGCTAATTTGCCACGCGCTACGGAAGATTCTTTGCTGGTTTCTTTATAGATAGGACAAACAGCCATGCAGTTGCCGCATTTCATACAGTTTGCTAAAGCATCCTGTAAGTCGTTTAACAACTCTTTATCATGAGCGTTTATGTCGCTCGCTGTAATTTGTTTAGTCATGTTAACACTCTCCCACTAGTTTACCAGGATTTAAAATAAGGTTAGGGTCAAGTGCGCGTTTAATAGCTTTCATAGCATTCATACCTTGTGTACCATGTTGGTATTCCATCCAAGGCAATTTGCCTAAGCCAATACCATGTTCACCGCTCAGTGTGCCATTCAGTTCAACTGCAGCTTTAAACATTTCATCCATTGCTTTATAAACGCGTTCCATTTCTTCTTTGTTACGCAGGTCACAAACAATTGTTGGATGCATATTGCCGTCGCCAGCATGACCGAAAGTGCCAATTGTTACATTGTTTCTTGCAGAAATTTCTTTTACAGCTTTAAGGAATGCAGGAACCTGGCTGCGTGGAACGGTTGCATCTTCAACATAAGTGGTAGGGCGAAGTTTAGCCAATGCTGGCAGCGCCGCACGACGGGCAGCCCATAATTGATCACGTTCTGCATCGGTTTTAGCAATTTGAACTTCAGCAGCATTGTTAGATTTCAATACTTCCATAACTTTTGTTGCTTCTTTTTCAACAACCTCAGGAATACCATCTACCTCAATTAACAAAATAGCTTCGGCATCAAGAGGTAGTCCGATTTTTGCATAATCATCTACAGTGCGAATAGTCGCATTGTCCATGATTTCCAAGGTTGCAGGGATGATTTTAGCGGCAACAATACCGGAAACGGCTCTACCAGCATCATCAAGATCTTTAAAGATAGCCATCATGCTTTTCTTAGCTTCAGGAGCTGGTACCAGTTTTACAATAGCTTTAGTCAAAACACCTAAAGTGCCTTCAGCGCCAGTGAATAGTTTTGTCATGTCATAACCGGAAACGTCTTTAACGTTTTTACCGCCGGTTTTCAGGATATCACCATTGGCTAGAACGACTTCCAGACCCATTACATAGTGTTTGGAAACGCCATATTTAAGACCACGCAGACCGCCGGCATTCTCAGAAATCGTGCCGCCTAATGTAGCAGTGGCTACTGTACCTGGGTCTGGTGGATAGATAAGACCATTTTTCGCTACTTCATCATTTAAATCAGAAACGATTACTCCTACCTGAACGGTAGCAACTAAGTTTTCTAAGTCTACTTCTTCAATTTTATTAAAGCGGGTCATTAAAAGTACAATGCCGCCTTTGGTTGGTACGGTACCAGCACTTAAGTTTGTACCTGAACCACGAGTGTAAACAGGGATTTTGTTCTCATTGGCAAACTTCATAATTTCGGAAACTTCTTGGGTAGTGCCAGGAATAACAACAGCATCTGGCATGTGTGCATGACCAGGTGTTGCATCATAAGAATAAGTGTATAGATCCTCAGGAGTGGTTAGTACATGGTCTTGCCCAACTATTTTCTTTAAAGCTTCAATTTGGGTGGTTTGCATTTCTTTTCATACCCCTCTACAAAAAAAATTTAATAATATTGAAAAAATTATCGCTATGTTATATTTTGTCCTTTTTAGTTAGAGAAGTAAATCGGGTATTCAGTGTAAAATGCCGTAAGAAATCCCCCTACAATAAGAAGGGGCTATTTCTTACGGCATTTAAATTCATACTTTCATATGGGTTAGGTGTTGATCAATTTATGCTGCATTGCATAGTTGACTAGTTCAGACTTTTTACGCAAATTTAGTTTACTCATGATTCGCGAGCGATAGGTATCGACAGTCTTGGGACTGAGTGATAACATATCGGCAATTTCGCTATTAGTATGACCTTTTGCAAGAAAACGTAGTACTTCACGTTCGCGAATGCTTAATAAAATATAAGGATTGGTGCCTTCCGGCTCATTTGTAGCAGTTCGAAGCAAACTATCGATGAGTGTTTGTGAGATGGTTTCATTCAGATATTTTTTGCCAGAATAAATTTTAATAATGCCTTCAATTAACTCTGTGTCCGCTGATTTTTTCAAAACATAGCCGTCAGCGCCAGAGCGCATAACTTCTTTAATGTATTCTTCGTCGTCATACATCGTAAGCACAAGGATACGACACGATAAACCACGGGAACGTATTTCCTTGATACACTCTACACCGTTCATTCCGGGCATTGAAAGGTCAAGTATTAAAATATCAGGATTATTTTCTTCTACCATTTTGATGGCAGTTAGACCATCGCCTGCCTCGCCGATAACGTCAAACTGGGGGGTATAGCTAAGTAAAGCTTTCAGCCCAGACCTTAGTACGGCATGATCATCAGCTATTATAATACGAATTTTATTCATAAATGCCTCCGAATATATCGTTAATAATAAGAATGTACCATATTTTATTTTTGCAGTAAACTTGATCTTTGTATATTACTCGTGGACAATTTGTATTTATATTATAAGGAAGTTAATCAGCGTTATCTGGCTTTAACAGGCTGATTTTTTCTTAAACCACACCACAAAAATAGTAAGAATCCAACAATGATTACAAGAAGACTGGTCAATTGGGCCGATTTTAAGCCCCACATTAATGTGCCATAATCCCCACGGAGAAATTCTAAGAAGAAGCGGGCGATGGAATATAAAACTGCATATAGAATAAACACTTGACCTTTTGCGTGCGAGGTTGTCCGGAAAATAAGCAGAATGGCAAAAATGATTACGTCGATCTGACCTTCCCAAATTTCAGCTGGCCATAAAGGCTGATTGCCATAGACCTGGTAAGCGAGTGTTGTTGCTGGATAGATAATGCCGAAAGAACCTCCGGTAGGATTTCCAAAAGCATCACCGTTTAATAAATTGGCGGTACGGCCAATCGCCTGACCTAATATAATGGCTGGTGCAACAATATCAGCAAAAGCCCAAGTGTCGATATTGTTGCGTTTGGTATAGATGTAGCCAGCAACGACACCTAATAATACGCCGCCTTGAATAGCCATACCACCTTGCCAGACAAACGGGATTTCCAATAAGTGATGACTGTAGTAGTCCCAATCGAAGAAAAACACATCCCACAAACGTGCACCAACTATACCTGCAAGTCCGCAATAAATTCCCATATCAGGGATATGGTCATGCCAGCGGCCATCTTGTTTTGCCAAAAAATAGGCAGTGCCGGTTGCTAAAATGATGCTTAAGCTTAGAATAAGTCCATAAGCTCTAATTGGAAAATCACCAATGAAAAAAAGATATTGATGCATATAGCCTCCAAGGAAAAAATTTGTTAAATTAGTATTACAGTATTCTTACATGCTTATATACTGAAGCGTGCAATTGGGATAGAGGAGGGCAATTATGAAGACAAAACTGGTTATGGGTGTTCTCGTTGGTATTGCAATACTTGCACTGGTCATGCTAAATGCAGATAAGCAAGTTGAACAAAATACAGGCACGGGGGTAACCGTGGGAAAAAAAGCACCTGAGTTTACGTTGAATACACTTGATGGTCAGGCAAAAACGATCGGCAAGCAACCGACTGTTACCGTTATTAATTTTTGGGCGACATGGTGCCCTCCTTGTCGCGAAGAAATGCCAGAATTAAATCAGTTTTATCAGGGATACAAACAGGCTATTGCCTTTTATGCTATAAACATTCAGGAATCTCCAGCAAAAGTAAATGATTATATTCATACCAATCAGCTGGTTTTTCCAGTTCTGCTCGATCGTGACGGGGGAATAGCCAAAATATTTCAAATCAATGCTATTCCGACTACGGTGGTAATTGACAAGCATGGAATTATACAATACCGAAAGGCTGGAACTGTGACAAAGAGTGAATTGGAAGCTGTGTTGAATAAAATATAAATGATGATAAAGATATTATTGTGGTTTATTAGGTATAATTTGAATTTTATTAGTATTGTCTAATATTATAGGAGATATAAGGAAAATTCGCAATTTGTTTTATGACAAAAACAAGAATAATCAGCGCTTGTACTTGTACGGCAAGCGCTGATTATTCTTTTATGATTTCATCGGATTTTTCTAATTAGGTCAATAGAAAAAGCAAGTAGAATTAGTGATCATTCTACTTGCTTTATTGGTTTCGTATTCTATGAATATTGATATTGCAATCGTAAGCCGAATCAAATACCGTTAACATATCTTCAAACTGTCTTCATCCACTCTCCGAATTTAGCGAGCAAATCACTGCGTGCGCTATCAACTTCGCTGCCACGCCATTCCTGGCCGGTATCAGCATCATACCAAACTTCTTTGTTGCTAAAGGTTCCGGTGGGATAGAGTTTTTCTTTTATCGCTAGATTCATACCATCTAACATACTTTGCTTAATTGTTTTGCGTGCAACTTTGCTTCCTATCTTTTCTGTTGTTTTAACATCAAGTCCGGAATCGCCTAATGTTACTTCAACATGGCTTAGTAGTTTCCCCTGCTGACTCGCTGCAGTGATTGCTTGTCTGGCAGCAGCAGTAGATTCATTACGTCCGATGCTATCATCAGCTACTGTTATTCTTACATTTCCAATAATCAGTTTATACATGATACACCTCCTCAATAGTTAAATCTATGCTTAGATTTTTGTAATAGAACAGTACAATTCGTCAAGTTGACTTTTAAATAGAATGTGCTATATAATTGAAATAAGTGGCAGTTGACAATTTGTGCGATTCTGCCATTACTTGCCGTTATAATCCTATGATGCAGAGTAGTAAGCTTAACAGGTGTCTTTCAGAAAGTTGGCGGTTGATGCGAGCCAATGCACATCAAGCTGAACTCACTGGGGAGGAGCAGTTGTTTTTTTACGACTGACGCTGATCTGCGTTATTGATCAATGAGAGGATGACTGAAGTTGTCATCAAACAGGGTGGTACCGCGAGAAAACTCGTCCCTGGCATTGGCCATGGGGCTTTTTTGCTTATATTTGGCTATAAGCGATTGTTTGAACTACAACAGGGAGGTTAGCTAGTATGAACGAGAGATATACTCCTCAAGAGATAGAGGCGAAATGGCAAAAACAATGGGGTGAGCAAAATTCTTTTAACACCGAACTTAATCGCCAGCGCCCGGAATATTACGTTTTGGAGATGTTTCCTTATCCATCCGGTAATTTACATATGGGGCATGTTCGTAACTATTCAATTGGCGATGTAATTGCCCGTTTTAAGGTCATGCAAGGTTATAATGTTCTGCACCCTATGGGATGGGATGCTTTTGGCATGCCGGCCGAGAATGCTGCTATTAAACATAGTGTTCAACCAGCTGAATGGACCTGGAAAAATATAGATAATATGCGCCGTCAACAGCAGGAGATAGGACTTTCTTATGATTGGAACCGTGAGGTTGCTACCTGCCATCCAGAATATTATCGCTGGACGCAATGGTTGTTCTTATTATTTTATGAGCGCGGTTTGGCCTATAAGAAAAAAGCTGCTGTAAATTGGTGTGATCAGTGCAACACTGTTTTGGCCAATGAACAAGTTATTGACGGGAATTGCTGGCGTTGTGATTCCGTTGTTGTGAAAAAAGAACTTGAACAATGGTTCTTTAAAATAACCGATTATGCCGACCGCTTATTAAAAGATCTGAATGAGCTTAAAGGTTGGCCGGAACGTGTTAAGACAATGCAAGAAAACTGGATTGGGCGCAGTGAGGGTGCCGAATTTAGTTTTGCTGTACCGGAGTTCGACGAGAGTATAGCTGTGTATACAACACGCCAAGATACGGTTTTTGGTGTTAGTTATGTAGTTTTGGCTCCGGAACATCCATTGGTTGAAAAAATAATAGCAAATAAGTCTAATGCAGACGAAATTCGTGCTTTTGTTGATAGTGTGCGCAATCAAAGTGAAATTGCCCGTACTTCCAGTGAATTTGAAAAAGAGGGTATGTTTACTGGAGCCTATGCGGTTAATCCGTTTACAGGTGAACAAGTTCCCATTTGGGTGGCTAACTATGTGTTGATTGAGTATGGTACTGGAGCTGTGATGGGGGTGCCTGCCCACGATGAACGTGATTGGCAGTTTGCCAGCAAATACAATTTAGCTAAACGTCTGGTTATTGATTGGCAAAATGGGCAATCAACGCTGGATCAAATGACTGGAGCTTATGATGGCTCCGGGGTTTTGATAAATTCGGGAGACTTCTCGGGACTGGATAATGAGAGGGCAAAATCAGCGATTGCAACATGGCTGGAAGAGCGATCTTTAGGCAAGCGACGGGTTAATTACCGTTTGCGCGATTGGTTGGTTTCACGTCAACGTTACTGGGGAGCCCCTATTCCAATTATTTATTGCGAGAAGTGTGGCGTTGTACCTGTTCCGCAAGATCAACTGCCAGTTATGCTGCCAGATAATGTTCGGTTTGACACAGGGTCAGTTTCTCCATTGGCTCAGGTTACCGACTTTGTTAACTGCAATTGTCCTACTTGTGGTGGTGCAGCTCGGCGAGAAACTGATACTATGGATACTTTTATTTGCTCTTCCTGGTATTACTTGCGGTATACTGATCCAAGAAATACAGCTGCGCCGTTTGATTCCTCAAAGGCCAATTACTGGATGCCTGTGGATCAATATATTGGTGGCATTGAGCACGCAATACTGCATTTGCTTTACTCGCGTTTTTTCACGAAAGTACTTAAAGATGCCGGCTTAATTAATTTTAATGAGCCGTTTAAAAACCTACTTACCCAGGGCATGGTTATTAAAGATGGTTCTAAAATGTCCAAATCTAAGGGGAATGTAGTTTCTCCTGAAGAGATTATTGCGAAATATGGTGCTGATACGGCTCGGTTATTTATTTTGTTTGCTGCACCACCGGAACGTGATCTAGAGTGGAGTGAGCAGGGGGTTGAAGGTGCGTATCGCTTCTTAGGACGTGTATGGCGGATTATTGGTCATTTTGAGCAAGCTGTTGTTGAAGCACCAGAAGAATATGATAGCTCATTGCTGACTAAAGAAGAGAAGGATCTAAGACGAATTCTTCATGTTACCATTAAGAAGGTGACTGAGGATGTTGGTAATCGCTTTAATTTCAACACTGCAATAAGTTCGGTTATGGAATTAGTCAATGCAATGTATGTAGCTAAGGATCAAAATACCGTAACCAATGTTGGACTTTTGCGTGAAGTTATAGCAAATCTGCTGAAATTATTAGCTCCTTTTGCTCCTCATATTGCTGAAGAATTATGGAATCAAGTGATCGGTCAAGATAGTGTGCACAAGCAGCAATGGCCTGTATTTGATGCTGAAGCCATTGTATTGGAAGAGGTTGAGATTGTGCTGCAAATCAACGGTAAGGTGCGAGACAAAATCGTGGTGCCGGCAGGTTTGTCGCAAAATGAGTTGGAAAAGAAGGCTCTCGAACAAGAAAAAGTTGAAGAACTGGTTGCTGGAAAGCAAATCGTTAAAGTGATCTGTGTACCGCAGAAACTTGTCAATATTGTTGTGAAGTAAGATTAGTAAAGCCTCGCGTAAGACGCGAGGCTTTTTTATTGTAGAATTATTTCCCTAGTTCTTTTGTTAATCAAAACACATGTTTTGTTGTTGGTTGCGATGTTTATAAATATATTTTGGCATTTACAAACATCGCGCAGGTGTGTTTTCAAAATTCAATGTGACATTTATGGATATATTTACAAAAACAGATAGATTTCCCTAAATCTCTATGTATAATAATTATGTAGTAATATTTAAGTACAGGGGCGGGATGGTTGCGCTTGAATTTATGTTATATAAAGATATTGGATTTAAAGCGAAATCCAGATAGGTATGAATGGATTCAAAAACAATATAAGATTGATAAGATGTTCGTAGAAAAGAACTTGGAGCGAGATCATTACGGATCGGAATTGAAAAGATTACTTGAAGAGATCTGTAAGGGGGATATGCTATATATTGAAAGTTTTAGTATGATAGCTAGGAATGTGACTGAATTACTCAAATTGATTGTATTGCTAGAAGAAAAGGGGGCATATCTAGTGAGTTTACGGGAGCAGCTTGATGCCGCGACATTTGAGGGGCAAATGCGGATCGCGGCTTTTATTGAACTTGCAAACTTCGAACGAGCGATCATCCGGCAGCGGCAGCGCCAAGGTATTGATTTGGCCTTAGCAGAGAAGCGTCCATATGGACGACCAAAAGCAAGGATTACAGACGAACTCAGAAAAGCCTATTTATGCTGGAAGAAAGGTAGGATTACGGCAGTTGAAGCAATGCGCCGGGCTGATGTCAAAAGAAATACATTTTATAAGTTAACTAAACAATTAGATGAGGAATTTAAAGGTATGTCGCTTTTTACTAATGATATATAGGTGGTGCTTGGATGGACAAGTTGGTTGAATTTATTTGTCCAACATGTAATAAGCAGCTTGTTTGGGCAAAGGAAAACTCAAAAGTATTGTGTAATGTTTGTTTTGACTGGATCGAGTTAAAAGATTTGAAAAAGCCTAATATATTGCTAGTCGAACTTGATGAACCGCAACAACTAAGTATGTTTTAATCTTGCTAGTAAGTATCTATTCTTCCAAATTATTGTTTGGAACAGACAGGAATTTTAAAGGCCTCAGTCGAAAAATACCATAATTTGGTACGGGGGGCGTTTTTTATGTCTGAAAATAAAGAGAGATTATGGTTTGTTCTTGGTCTTGCAGTGATCATTATGATAATCAGCTCTTACGGATATTGGCAAAAATGTTTTGTAGAAGAAACTGCTTCGACCTCTATTCAAGCAAGTTCAGCGGGAAACGGTTCAGGGAAGGACTTTGTTGTCTATGTAAGTGGCGCGGTGAATAAACCAGGAGTTATTACGGTTCCGGCAGGGGTTAGAGTGTTGGATGTCATTGACCGGGCAGGTGGATTGTTGCCTGTTGCAGATACAGCTAAGATTAATATGGCTCAGATTGTTAAAGATGGCATGCAAATCAATGTTCCGATTAGGCTAAGTACAGGTGCGTCTGCTGGAGGTTCATCCCAGGGTGTGCGTGATCATGTGACGAGCGATAAAATAAATATCAATACAGCGGATGCCAAAGAATTAGATAAACTTCCGGGGATAGGGCCGGCCATAGCAGAAAAAATCATTCAATATCGTGAGGCGAACGGAAGCTTTAAGGAAAACGCTGATTTGAAGAAGATCCCAGGAATTGGTGAAAGCAAGTTTGATAAATTAAAAGATCAGATTACCATATAGCTAATCATGAGAGATAATGTGGTGTTTATTAACTATATAACCATGGCTATCGTACTTGGTATATGGTTGGCAGGTCATGTTGGGGTAGCTGTATTTTGGTGGAATTTGTTAATTGTCATTTTTTTTGCTTGTTCGCTATGGGGGATTAGGAAGAATTTTTCTAAAGTACGATGGATTATCGTTATCTTATTTGTGTTCGTCGGGGCTGTTCGCTTTGTTCATGATCAAGCTCCAGCGCCGAATATGATCAGTCGATATACAGGACAAATATTGGCTATTCAGGGGACTATTTGTGAGATACCACAAACTTTTGTTATAGATAAAGGTCAATTAAGGGCTCGTTATGTCGTTTCGGCAGAGCATATTGGAGTGTCGGATGGACGAGGATTTATTGGTGAAGGCAAGGTGATCGTAACCACGCATCAAGAACGGGAGCGGAAAATTGGTGAGATTGGCGATCATATAACGGTTAGGGGAGAACTATCCGATCTCCATGGTTTTAATAATCCCGGACTGATTGATACTGTGGCAGCGCTTAAACGTGTTGGAATTGTTGGCAGAATGTCAGTGTCATCTGAACATATTCAGATTGATTCTGCGTCCGATAAAAGCTGGTTCAACAAGGTCGCACTGTTAAAGGAAAAAGTTGCCCTTATGCTTAAAAGGGAATTGCCGCCGGCGGAGAGTGCGATATTATTTGGCATGCTATTTGGTGGCTATTCGGGCATTGCCGCTGATGTCATTGCAGCTTTTTCGGCCACTGGAATTGTTCATATTCTTTCGGTATCTGGGACGCATATTGCTTTGGTTGCCGGTGTGATTTATTGGGTATGCAGTTTTCTCAAAATAAAAGGAAAAAATGCTGCTGGTTTGGTTATTGTTGTTGTTTTAAGTTACGGTGTGTTTGTGGGGTTTACTCCCCCTGTTATACGATCAGCCGTTATGGGGATTGTAGCGGTCGGTGCGATTGCTCTTGGGCGGGAGCGAGATTCCTATCATGCTTTAGCGATTACGACTGTCGGCATGCTGATGGCTCAACCATCACTTATTTATGACATTAGCTTTCAATTATCGTTCGGTTCCACGGCTGGACTAATCTATTTATTTCCTAAGATTAAGTCAAGTATAACTTTTTTGCCTGTTTGGATGGCTGCTCCGATTGCTATGACATTGGCGGCCCAACTTGGCGTTTTGCCGTTTGTGTCCTGGTATTTCAACGTTTTTTCACTAAGCTCATTTGCTGCTAATCTAGTTATTGTACCCATTGTAGAACTGGTTGTGGTTCTAGGATTGGCTGGCGTGCTAACTGGTTTTCTTTTGAATTTTCTCAGTCATTTGATTTTGGCTTTTTGCAGCGTCATGATTAAAGGAGTCGTTTATCTAACGAAATTGTTAGCTGGTATACCAGGAGGAACGATTTATCTTCCGTCCTTTGATATTGTTACCGGTTTATTATATTATGTTATATTAGGCTGGCTATTTGGTTTTTCGTTACCGGGCATGGCTTCTGTACGGAGCGGAATCCAACGCTGGCCACGGCAAGTTATTGGCCTTGCGGCTATCCTGTTGGTAGTTGGTGGCTGGTATATCTGTGGGCCCAAGCCTGCAGCTATTCATTTTATTGATGTTGCTCAAGGTGATGCAACTCTTATTGTTTCACCTCATGGTCGAGCTGTGCTTGTTGATACTGGCGGAACAACAGGGCAAACTGATTTTGATATTGGGGAAAGAGTGGTGACGCCTTACCTCAAACATTATGGGGTGCGCAGCTTAGATTATCTTATTTTGACACATGGCCACCAGGATCATGCGGGGGGTGCGGCAGCAGTTTCCAAGCATATTCCGATTAAACATATATTAGTAGCGCGAGAGCCCTATTCTGCGGCCGTGCAGCAACTCCAAGCGGCTGCCGAAGATGCAGTGTTTATCCCTGCTTATATTGGACAGCAAATACAGCTAGATGGTTTAGTGATACAGATTGTTTATGCTGCTGATAGTAAACTTGCAAAAGCCAGTAATGAAGCGTCCAATGTAATAAAAATCAGCTATGGGGATCATAGTTTTTTGATTACTGGTGATTTAGAGTCTCAAGGAGAAACGGCTATTTTGTTAGATCAGAGTCTAGTCGCCAGTACTGTATTAAAGGTTGGTCATCATGGTGCGAAGACATCGTCAAGCTTAGAATTTTTGCAGGAGGTCTCGCCAGCTTATGCGGTGATATCTGTAGGTGCGGGAAATCGGTTTGGTCACCCGCACCCGGAAATACTGAAGCGCTTATCCGATCGGCAAATCAAAGTGTTCCGAACAGATCTTCAAGGAGCCATCGTTTTTGAGACAGATGGTAAATCCTTAAATGCTAAAAGTTTCATCCCCTAGATGAACTGGTTTTATAGGAGGCTACAATGAGTTATATCAATGCTCTAGCAGATATAAAGAAGGGATTGCTAAATTCCATATATCTGATCCATGGTGAAGAGGTTTTCTATGCCCGGCAGCTTGAACAGGCGATTGTGAATGCGTTATTAAAGCCAGAGGAACGCGATATGAATTTGAATATTCTCAGTGGTGATCCTCAACCACAAGAGTTGTTGAATCTTATTGAAACAGTGCCGTTTTTTGGCGATAAAAATGTTATTATTGTTCGCGGGTCGAATTTGTTTCGGAGTCGTAAAGGAGCTGGTGACCATGAGAAGGATGGTGATCAGGCTGATGAGGCGCTGCTAAAGGTGTTGAGCCATTTTCCTGATTATGCCACGATTATATTTAAAACGACAGAGAAAGTGGACAAGCGGCGTAAAATTTACAAAAATATTGAAAAAAATGGTACAGTTGTAGAAGTATCACTCTTAAAACCTAAAGACGTAAAAGTGTGGCTGCCAGGTAAACTCAATGAACTAAACAAAAGAATGTCGCCTGACGCACAAGAACATTTTTTAGCGGTTGTGAGTGTTATGTCGCAAATTTCTCTGGGATTCTTGGATAATGAATTGGAAAAAATAGCTTTATATTCATCAAGTCAGATTATAACGAAAAATGATTTAGTGGATGCCATGTCGGCAATCCCAGAAGTTTCCGTGTTTGCAATGATTGATGCGGTAAGTCAAAAGCATACGCAGGATGCTTTGCGTTTATTTAATGAGCAACTGGCGGCGGGTGAGCATCCGATCAAGATACTGGCCTTATTAAACCGTCAGGTTCGTTTGCTGTGGCAGGCTAAAAGTTTGCTGTCCCAAGGACGTAATAACAGAGAAATTGCCGATGAACTAGGTTTAATGTCTTTTGTTGGTGATAAATTAATTAAACAGTGCCAGCGATTTGCAGAAAAGACATTAAAAGAAACGGTTATCTCTCTTGCAGACGCTGATCGCGATCTGAAATCTGGACGGGCAACCAATGTTGCTTTGGAAAAAATAATCATCGATATGTGTCGATGAAATAAAATCGCTCAGCAGAAGCGCGAGGTTCGTAGTGGGATATTTCAGAGTGAAAAAATAAAAACCTGTCCATTCATTGGACAGGTTTCATTTTTGATACTAAGCTAATGCATTAAGTTTGCGCGCCATGCGAGACTTCTTGCGAGCTGCTGCATTTTTATGAAGAACGCCTTTAGCGGCTGCTTTATCAATAGTCTTACTAGCTTTGGTCAGGAGGGCCTTAGCATCATCAGCTTTGCCAGCACTTACAGCTTCTGTTACTTTACGGGTAACAGTTTTAATAGTTGATCTTACTGCAAAGTTTTTTGCGCGCCGTTCAGCGTCAGTTTTCACGCTACGTTCAGATGATTTAATATTTGGCAAGTCTTTCACCTCCTTATGACCATATTACCTAAAATATTTTAGCATGTGGCACTAAAAAATGCAAGTAACAATTAGAAGGACTGGATAAACTTTGTATTGCTGTTGAATAGTTCAAAACCATGCAGGTTATGCTAAGTGATAATTAGCGGTGTTCCTAATAGGCGATGCTGTGTTTTTATTCCAGTGATGGTTTGGATTTCGATGGCAAGTCTTTAGGGAAGTTTAACTTAGTGGCAAGGATGTGCGAAACTAGTTCGGCTTCTGGTCTCCGGTAATTAATTTCAGAAACTGCCTGAGGAGTGAAGAAAATGGAGCAAATGAATACACCACGTACTGATTTAGCGCTAGAAGCTCGAGAAATGATAACAAAGAACGTAAGTCAGGAAGTTCCGGGTGTTATGGTAGAAACCAGTGAAGATGATGAGATACTGATTACCCGAGTAAATATTACAACACCGGAAGCCGAGAAACGGATGGGAAAAACGCAAGGGCGCTATGTAACGATTGAGGCGCAAGGATTAAGATATAAAAATACACCGCTTCAGGATAAAATAATGGGCTTTTTAGCGCAGGAGTTGGCAGGCTTAGCGCAATTGCCGGAGAATGCAACCATTTTAGTCGTTGGTCTGGGTAATTGGAATGTTACTCCAGATGCTTTGGGACCACGAGCAGTAGATAAAGTTGTGGTAACACGGCATCTACAGGGAATGCTCTCGCCGGAATTAAAAGGTGGTGTAAGATCGGTTTGCGCTATTGCACCAGGCGTTTTAGGCATAACAGGAATGGAAACTGCTGAAATTGTCCATGGTATTGTCGGCAAAATAAAGCCAGATTTGGTTATTGCAGTAGATGCGCTGGCAGCAGCATCCAGTCATCGTGTCATTACAACGGTTCAACTGGCGGATACAGGAATTCATCCTGGTTCAGGTGTAGGGAATAAACGGTTTGGCTTGACGAAAGAATCGCTTGGTGTGCCGGTGATTGCCATTGGTGTACCTACTGTCGTGCATGCATCTACTATTGCCATGGATACCATTAATACATTGCAGGAACAGGCTGCTTTTGCCAGGTATTTTAAGAGTATGGAAAACCTAACTGATCAGGATAGACAAGTGATCGTAAGGCAAGTGCTGCCTGAGGCATTGGGTGATTTGATGGTAACACCCAAAGAAGTGGACCGCCTGATTGCAGATATCGCTGATGTAATAGCTGGAGGCATTAATCAAGCCATGCATCCTAATATTGATTACGAAAATATTCATATTTACCTACATTAATTAGCTTGATTCTTAATTCAAGCATTTGTTTTTGTCGGAGTAATATCGGAATGTTGCCAAGCATATACATTGTATGTAAACAAAAAAAGGTAGCAATTTATTTGCTTGCCCTTAGGAGGATACAATGTTGACAAGACAGCAACGGCGTCGACAGAAACTAATTAATAGAAAGATTTTATTATTCAGCATGATTATTGGAGTTATCTGCAGTCTGACGCTCTGGTCATACATTAGCTGGTCAGAGTCTACCGTGACTGTAAGTGCTTCTAATACTAATGAATTAAGTGGGAATAACTCATGGCCACCTAGATGGCGTGATGTATTATTTTCTGGCATACCTGGACTAGCTAGTACTGCAGAAGCTAAGTCAGCGGTTAAAGTGAAACCGGAAATAAGCGTTCAAAATATTTTACATGGAATGGTGTTGTTCTTTACTGAAGTGGATATGCGGGATTGGCGGTCCGTTTTAAAGGCAGAGATTCCTGTGCTGGCATCTGTGCAAACCGGACAGACAACGGTAAGTGCAATGACTTTGCCTAATTTCCCCAAATTTGACTCAATCAGTTCGATACCGAAGGATAAACCGTTAGTTGGAATTTATCACACCCATACGGCGGAATCCTTTATACCGAGCTCTGGCGTTGCTCATAAACCGGGCGGTCAAATTGGGGAGATTGTAGATGTTGGGGCAGCACTAGTAAAAAGACTGGAAAAACTAGGTGTTCCCGCGATTCAAAGTAAGAATATCCATGATTATCCTAGCTTTATGAAAGCGTATGGTGCATCTGAAATTACCGCTCAAAAAATGGTGGCAGACAATCCATCTTTGCAGATGATCTTTGATATTCACCGGGATGCAGATAAACGTGAAAACTCTACCGCCATAGTTAACGGGGTGCAGGCAGCAAAGATTACTATTGTAGTAGCTACAGGCCAAACCGATTTGCCGCAACCGCATTGGCAGCAAAACCATGCCTTTGCAAAATTGTTAGATGCTAAATTAAATCAATACTATCCTGGTTTGTCCAAAGGAATATTGTTGGTCGAGTGGCGCTATAATCAGCATCTTCATCCAAGAGCGTTGCTTATCGAAGTCGGGGGGCAAGAAAACAGTCGTGAAGAAGCAGAAAGAAGTATTGAGTTCTTAGGTGATGTCATAGCTCAAATTATTGCAGAAAGTAATTGATGGGATGTTAATGCATATAAACAGTTGTTTATCGACTGTTCTATGTATTAATATCCCATTTTTTTGGTAAGTTAAGATAGAGGTGATTTCGTGTTTAATAATATGGAACATACAGACTTAGCTAAAATTGGTCAAGGTATTCTGGCTCTCGTTTTTGTTGTTGTACTTGGTGTAATTGTAGCTGAAACTCAACTGAATAATTTAACACATCAGCATGAATTTGCTCAGGCTTTTTATCTCATGCGCGATAATACCGGGCAATACTCGACTTATGTGTTCGGAAATAGTTTGAATATTAAGGCGGTTTATCCTGTTGCTAAAATTGATAACAAAGAAATCCTAATCATGATTGCGGGCCAGCACTTTATCTTACCGCTTCAAATTGATTTTGATTCGCAAAAAATTCTAAGTGTTTTAAAGACGTGGTATAAACAGTTTATTAGTGAAGCCCTTTTTACAAAGCAAAATATTCATCGCTATTTGACGGAATTTAGCCGCGATTTAACCAGATATATGAATCAATTTAGGTAATGCTTGCAGGGGATGGCTCCGAATGCTATAATCTATAGCAGTATTTAGCGATTATAAAACAGAGGGGAGGGCCTTTATGAATACGAAAAACATCCGTAACTTTTCAATTATTGCTCATATAGATCACGGGAAATCCACACTTGCTGACCGGTTGATTGAATACACAGGTGCCCTTTCTGCACGAGAAATGGAAGCTCAGGTCCTGGATCAGATGGATTTGGAACGGGAGCGAGGCATTACAATTAAGGCTCAAGCCGTTCGATTAGAATACATAGCAAAAGATGGCGAGAAATACATGATTAATCTTATTGATACACCAGGGCACGTTGACTTCACTTATGAAGTATCGCGGAGTCTCGCAGCATGTGAGGGTGCCTTATTGGTTGTTGACGCTGCTCAGGGGATTGAAGCACAAACTTTAGCTAATGTATATTTAGCGCTAGAAAATAATCTTGAAATTATCCCTGTCATTAATAAGATTGACTTGCCTAGTGCTGATCCGGAGAAGGTAAAGCATGAAATCGAAGAAGTGATTGGCTTGGATACCTCGGATGCAGTGTTGGCGAGCGCAAAAGCGGGCATTGGAATTGAGGAAATCCTGGAGGCTATTGTAAGAAAAGTACCTCATCCGCAGGGGTCGTCTGCGGAGCCATTAAGCGCGCTTATTTTTGACTCACATTTTGATGCTTATAAGGGTGTCATTGCTTATGTTCGGGTGATGAATGGCACAATAAAGCCAGGCATGAAATTAAAAATGATTGCTACTGATAAAAAGTTTGAGGTTACTGAAGTAGGTATTTTCAAGCCGCATTTGGCTAATATCGCTGAATTGGGAACCGGTCAAGTAGGATTTGTTGCTGGTAGTATTAAAAATGTTAAAGATGTGCGTGTCGGTGACACGATTACTGATGCGGAAAGGCCGGTCGGCAGCGCTTTACCTGGCTATCGTAAAATAACTCCGATGGTATATTGCGGATTATATCCGGTAGATAGTGCTGATTACGATACCTTAAAAGATGCTTTGGAAAAACTACAACTTAATGATGCATCTTTATTGTTTGAACCAGAGACTTCTATTGCATTGGGTTTTGGTTTTCGCTGTGGTTTTCTTGGGTTGTTGCATATGGATGTTATCCAGGAACGGTTGGAGCGGGAATATAACCTTAGTTTAATTACTACTGCACCAAGTGTAATTTATAAAGTATATAAGACTGATGGTGAAATGCTGGAGATAGACAATCCCTCGCGTTTGCCAACACCTCAGGAGATCGATCATATCGATGAGCCATATGTCAAGGCAACTGTGATCGTTCCTAATGATTATGTCGGTGCGGTCATGGAGCTGTCGCAGGAAAAACGCGGTGAATTTAAAGATATGAAATACTTAGATACAACTCGAGTCATGATTACCTATAATTTGCCGCTCAGTGAGATTATTTATGATTATTTCGACCGTTTGAAATCATCGACACGTGGCTATGCCTCTTTGGATTATGAGTTGATCGGATATCATACATCAACTCTTGTTAAACTGGATATATTGTTAAATGGTGATCCGGTTGATGCATTATCAGTTATTGTCCATCGCGATAAGGCCTCTTATCGTGGCAGGCTGTTGGCTGAAAAGCTTAAAGGGATTATTCCAAAACAAATGTTTGAAATACCGATCCAAGCCGCGATTGGTAATAAAGTCATTGCCCGGGAAACTGTTCGGGCGATGCGTAAAGACGTTTTGGCAAAGTGCTATGGCGGTGATATTAGCCGGAAACGTAAGCTTCTTGAAAAGCAAAAAGAAGGTAAAAAACGCATGAAACAAGTCGGCAGTGTTGAAATACCGCAAGAAGCCTTTATGGCAATCTTGAAAATTGATTAATATGGGAAATAGCCAGGAGGTTTTATGAGCGTAGGATTATATGTCCATATTCCTTTTTGCAAACAAAAGTGTTATTACTGTGACTTCCCATCATATGCTGGCTTAGAGCACCTATATAAAGATTATGTAGCCGCCTTGGTTCGGGAAATTTCCGACCAGGGCGGTCTTCTGTCTGAAAGTGTAGTGGACAGCATTTTTATAGGCGGCGGAACTCCGACTGTTTTGCCGACCCATCTATTGGTTGTTGTGTTGGAAAATATCAAAAGATCGTTTCGGGTTGCACCTAACGCTGAAATCAGTATTGAAGCTAATCCGGGGACAACAGAAAAGACTATGTTGCAAGAAATACGTCGGCTAGGTGTAAACCGAATTAGTTTTGGTGTCCAATCCTTTTCAAACGATGTACTTCGGGAAATCGGTCGTATCCATACCGCAGAAACAGCTGTTGATTCCGTTGTCTTAGCTCAGGATTGTGGTTTTACTAATATTAATATTGATCTGATGTATGGTCTTCCTAATCAGTCGCTGGAGCAACTTAAACGCAGTCTTTTGGTTGCTTATCAATTGGAAATTCAACATTTATCGGTTTATGGACTGAAAGTTGAGGAAGGAACCTGTTTTGCTGAATTAGAAGCTGAAGGTGCTTTGAATCTTCCAGGTGATGATGAGGATGAAGCCATGTATGAACTGAGTATTGCTAATAATACGCAGCATGGATTTAAACGGTATGAAATATCTAATTTTGCAAAATTAAGCTATGAGTGCCGTCATAATTTAAAATATTGGTATTCAGAGCCTTATCTGGGGTTAGGAGCAGCCGCTCATTCGTTCCTAGACGGGGTTCGCAGGGCAAATGTAAGCTCTGTAAAAGACTATATCGAGTGTAGTAGGTCTGGTAAGTCACTTGTAGCAAGTGTTGAGCAGCCTACTGTTGAAACAGCAATGGCTGAATTTTCATTTTTGGCTTTGCGAACAGTCCGAGGAATATCGATTCGTGATTTTAATAAAAAATTCAATAATGACTTCTTTGCTGTATACCAACATCGCTTAAATCGGCTTGAACGAATGGAAGCAATCTTGTCAGATGGCGAATACGTGTGGCTTACGCCACAGGGAATGAAGTTTGGTAATGCGGTTTTTCGGGAATTTCTACTATAAATTTAGAGGAATTTGTATGCTTAGTTGCTGAGTATCTTGACATTCTAGCAAATGAGTGGTATTTTTTTAGTAGATATTAGCACTCTATCGAGTCGAGTGCTAACAATAGGAGGTGGAAAGGATGCTTGATGACCGAAAACGAAAAATTCTTCAGGCTATAATAAATGACTATGTTTCCACCGCAGAACCTATTGGTTCGCGAACGATTGCGCGAAAATACGACTTAGGTGTCAGTCCGGCTACCATCCGTAACGAAATGGCAGACTTAGAACTGTTAGGGTATTTAGAACAACTGCATACATCTTCTGGTCGTATTCCTTCAGCAAAAGGCTATCGATTTTATGTAGATAGCTTGTTGTCGAGACCAGCGATATCAGATAATGATATCAGTTTGATTTCTAGTTGGTATAATGCCAAAGTACGGCGGATTGAAGAAGTTTTTCAAGAAACGGCTCGAATTATATCACGAATGACTCATAATATTTCGTTGGTGTTGGCACCACAAATTTCTCAGTCTAATTTTCGGTATATGCAATTTTTGCCGCTTGATGAGCAACGTGTCATTGTTGTCATCGTAACTGACAGTGGCTTTGTTGAAAATAAGATTATTGATATTCCAGAAGATACAACCTTTGAAGAGTTGCAGCGAGTGGCTTTAGCCATTAACAACAGATTGACGGGGTTATCTTTAGACTCAATTAAGTCTTCGATGTTTCGGGAAATCAAAAGTGATATTGTTCCTGATTCCAGTATCTTTGAAACAGCCTTTGCGGTTATCAATAGTGCGTTGACTATTGATAAAAAAGAACGGGTATATTTAGGCGGCACAACTCAGTTGTTAAGTCAGCCTGAGTTTAGAGATGTTGAGAAAATGAAAAATATTTTACTCATGCTGGAAGAAGAGCAGCTATTGTGCGATATTTTGCATGCCCAAGATGCCGAAGGTGTTGTTGTTAAGATTGGCCATGAAAACAAATATAGTGGGATAAAGGACTGTAGTATGGTTCAGGCCACTTATCGGATTGATGGTCAAGTTGTTGGTACTATTGCTGTTTTAGGACCAACTAGAATGGAATATGGTAAGGTAATGGCTTTATTGGAGTTTATGCATAGTCATTTAGGTGGGATTTTGAAAAAGTTCAAGATGTAGGGGAATTGCCCCTGCTACATATAGGAGGAACTAGGATGAATCTAAAGCAAGCTGGCAGCGGGGCTGAAGTAGATGAACGTCTAGCAGCACTGATTACAAACGCCAATGCCGTACGTGCAATTACGGCTGCTGTTGAAGGTACAATAGGTCCTAAAGGGCTAGATACTATGCTGGTAGACAGATTCGGAGAAGTGATTATTACAAACGACGGGGTTACCATCTTAGATAAAATGGATGTTAATCATCCAGCAGCAAAAATGCTGATCAATATTGCTAAAGCTCAACAGGCTGAAGTCGGCGACGGTACAACGACTGCGACTTTGATGGCGGGTGGTTTGGTTGCCGAAGGATTAAATCAGGTTCTTCGCGGGGTACCGGTAGCACGAGTTATAGAGGGTGTCAAGTATGGCGTTGAGCAGGCTTTAGAGCATGTTAATCACCGTGCTCGTGTGCTTACTGATCTTCAGGATCCAATTTTGCGCAGTATTGCCATGATTGCCGGGCGCGAACACCAGGATATAGCTGATTTGGTTGTTGAGGCAGCACAGCTTATCGGATTTGATAAGTTAGCTGAAAAAAACTTCAAACTTTCCGATATTATTACCGCTCAAGAAGGAGCTGGTAATGAAGTATTCATGGGTGTAGTTGTTGATAAAGAACGAATGAGTCAGGAAATGCCGCAGGAATTAACTGATGCCAAGCTTTTGATCATTGACGATGCCCTTGAACCAGAAGAAATTGGCGATGAAGCCCTCAGTACAGAAACAGGCTTTAAACGTTATATTGATCTTCAGGAGGAGTTTAAAGCTAATATCCAAAAAATCATTGAATTAGGCATCAATATTGTTTTAGTAGATCGTGGTGTACATGATATCGCGGAGGAAATACTTATTGATGGTAACGTCATGGTGGTACAACGTGTCAATGCCAAAGACCTACGGCGTGTTGCAGAACACGTGGGGGCTCGCATGATTAAACGTACTGGCCTAAAGAAAAGCACTAGCGATATCACTAAATATATAGGATACGCCGATAAGGTGTATCAAGATGAAAAACTGGAACAGGTAAGAGTGTTAGGTGGCAAAGGAAAGCCAATGGCTACTATCTTGGTTGGTGCTGCAACTGAGGAAGTTGTGGGCGAACGTGAGCGGATTGCAAAAGATGCTGCATCAAGTGTTCAGGCTGCTGTCAAAGGTGGCTATGTGCCTGGGGGTGGGTCAATTGAAATTGCACTCGCCAGAAGGGTAGAGCAAAGCCGGGAACAGATTAAAGGTATGGCTATATACGGTGTTGACTGCGTAGTGAATGCGTTGAAAAGGCCATTATCGCAAATTGTCGAAAATGCAGGGTATAATCCTTTAGAAAAAGTTGAAGAAGTGATTGCCGCTCAGGGAGAAAAAGGGGTAGACTCTTTAGGGATTGACTGCGATACCGGTCATATTGCCGATATGCAGGAAAAAGGTGTGATTGATCCTGCGTTGGTAAAAATAAATGCAATTAAAGCTGCAGGGGAAGTTGCTGTAGCGATATTGCGAATTGATACCATTATTAAAAAGAAAGAAGATCATGATAAAGCTGCTAAGTCGGCGAATACCAACGAACCAGGTTTACCTGATTTTTAAATGTTGAGGTGAAGATAGTGACTGATAAAAAATATACTTCAGAAGCTGAATGTGTTTCTGAAGTGGATGAACAGGCTAATTCTGATGCTGCTGATCGTGCCGAAACACAAACTGAGGAAGTTTGCTTTGACTATCGTGAAGTTGAAAAAATGATGGCAGTCATTGAAGAGAAGAATCGCCTGCTGCAAGAACACGCTGATCGTATAAAACGTTTGCAAGCTGATTTTGATAATTTCCGCCGTCGTACTAAGCAAGAAAAAGAAGATCTGTCTAGCTTAGTTGTGCAGAATCTTATTAAAGAATTGCTGCCGCTTCTTGATAATTTTGAGCGTGCAATGACTGCTGAATCCAGCCAAGATACTGCGGCACTGCGATCCGGGGTGGAGATGATTTATCGCCAATTTTCAAGCGTTCTTGAAAAAAATGGTTTAGAACCTATTCCAGCAGTGGGGTTGCCGTTTGATCCGCAATTTCACGAGGCCATTATGCGGGTTGAAGATTGTAGTCAGCCAGAGGGTACTATTGTCGACGAACTCCAAAAAGGTTATAGTGTGCGGGGGAAAGTTGTTCGCCCCAGCATGGTAAAAGTTATTGGTTAATTAGTTAAATTCAATATATATTTTAGGAGGTTACAATTATGTCAAAAGTAATCGGTATAGATTTAGGAACTACAAATTCATGCGTAGCTGTTATGGAAGGCGGTGAACCTACTGTCATTGCTAACGCTGAAGGCGCGCGCATAACACCATCAGTGGTTGGGTTTTCAAAGACTGGGGAACGCTTAGTTGGTCAATTAGCAAAACGCCAGGCAGTATCAAATCCTGACAGGACTATTATTTCGATCAAGCGTCATATGGGTACTGATTATAAAGTCAGTATTGATGATAAGAAATATTCGCCGCAAGAGATTTCAGCTATGATTTTACAAAAGCTTAAAGCTGATGCGGAAGCTTATTTGGGTGAAACTGTTACAAAAGCCGTTATCACCGTACCTGCTTATTTTAGTGACAGCCAACGTCAAGCAACTAAAGATGCGGGAACTGTTGCTGGCTTAGAAGTGCTGAGGATTATCAATGAACCAACTGCGGCAGCGCTGGCTTATGGTTTAGATAAAGGTGAAGATCATACTATACTAGTGTTTGACTTAGGCGGCGGTACTTTCGACGTTTCTATCTTAGAACTAGGCGATGGCGTTTTCGAAGTTAAAGCAACCAGTGGTAACAACCGTCTGGGTGGCGACGATTTTGATGAGCGTGTCATGAATTGGATGATTGCGGAGTTCAAGAAAGAACATGGTATCGATTTGTCAGCAGATCGAATGGCAACTCAACGCTTGAAGGAAGCGGCGGAGAAAGCTAAGATTGAACTTTCCGGTGTGCTGACTACAAATATTAATTTGCCGTTTATCACGGCCGACCAAACTGGTCCTAAGCATATGGATCTGAATTTGACTCGTGCTAAATTTGAAGAATTGACAGCAGACTTAGTAGAATCAACGATGGGGCCAACTCGTCAAGCATTAAGTGATTCTGGCTTAACTGCAAAAGATATCCATAAAGTTATTCTAGTGGGTGGCTCGACACGTATACCAGCTGTTCAAGAAGCTATTAAAAAGTTCTTAGGCAAAGAACCGCATCGTGGTGTAAACCCTGATGAGTGTGTTGCGGTAGGTGCTGCTATTCAAGCCGGAGTTCTTGTAGGTGAAGTTAAAGACGTATTGTTACTGGATGTAACTCCTCTTTCTCTTGGTATTGAAACACTAGGAGGCGTTTGCACAAAAATTATCGAACGCAATACCACAATTCCATCTTCTAAGAGTCAGACTTTTTCTACTGCCGCAGATAACCAGCCTTCAGTTGACATTCATGTTCTGCAAGGCGAAAGGGAAATGGCTGCCGGTAACAAGACACTTGGCCGTTTTGAATTGTCAGGCATTCCACCAGCTCCACGTGGCGTACCACGGATTGAAGTAACTTTTGACATTGATGCAAATGGTATTGTTCATGTTTCAGCAAAAGACTTGGGTACTGGAAAAGAACAAAAAATTACCATTACTTCTTCCGGTGGTATGAGCAAAGATGATATCGAGCGAATGGTCAAAGAAGCAGAAGTACATGCTGCTGAAGATAAACAACGTAAAGAAGAAGTTGAAGTGCGTAACAACGCAGACTCTTTAGTATATCAAGCAGAAAAGACAATTAAGGAGATTGGCGATAAAGCTGATAAAGCCTTAATTGACAAAGTTCAAGAAGCTGCAGATAAATTGAAAGAAACGTTAAAGGGTTCTGATATTGAGAAGATTAAAGCTGATACTGAGGAATTAACAAAGCCTTTATATGAATTATCAGCGGCTGTTTACCAAGCAACTGAAGCCCAAGGCGAAGCGGAAGCAGGGCAAGCAGGAGCAAACTCCACAAAAGACGAAAAAGTAGTTGACGCTGAATACAAAGTTGTGGATGATGAAAAGAAATAGGCTTGATCTAGACTCTTAGGTTATGCGCTGCTGACTCCGGTCTTTGTTAGACCGGAGTCTTGCAGTGAGTAACTTTATTATTATTTTTTAGGATGGTGTAATGTGAGTAAACGCGATTATTATGAGGTGCTGGATATTCCTCGGACAGCGTCGGAAGATGAGATTAAAAAGGCGTTTCGTAAATTAGCGCGAAAGTACCATCCAGACGTTAACCGCGATAATCCCAAAGAGGCCGAAGAAAAATTCAAAGAAATAAACGAAGCATACGAAGTGTTGTCAAGTGCTGAGCGGCGGGCGCAGTATGATCAGTTTGGCCATGCTGCCTTTGATGGCGGCCAAGGCGGTGGTGGTGCCGGCGGTTTTGGATTTGGCGGGGCTGGTGGCGGCTTTAGTGATATTTTTGATATGTTCTTTGGGCAGTCTGGGTTTGGTGGTCGCCAGTCTGGTCCAGAAAAGGGATCAGATTTACGTTATGATTTAGAAATAAGTTTTGAGCAAGCGGCTTTTGGCATGGAAACTGAGGTTCAAATACCCCGGACAGAAAATTGTAATACATGCCATGGCACCGGTGCAGCTCCAGGTACGCATCCTGAGACTTGTCCGCAGTGTAAAGGAACTGGTCAAATCCAGTATGCGCAAAATACACCTTTTGGTCGAATGGTCAATGTAAAAGCATGTGATCGTTGTCATGGTGAAGGTAAAATTGTGCATACACCTTGCAAAGACTGTAATGGCCGCGGGAAAATTCGCGCTAAGAGAAAAATAAAAATTAAAATTCCTGCTGGGGTTGATAATGGCTCCCGCTTACGAGTAGCTCATGAAGGTGAAGCCGGTTTGCGCGGAGGTCCGCCAGGGGATCTTTATGTTTATATTTTCGTAAAATCGCACAAACTGTTTACACGTGAAGGTAGCGAAGTCATCTGCGAAGTTCCAATCAGTTTTGTGCAAGCATCCTTGGGGGATGAGATTGAAGTGCCGACCTTAGACGGCAAGGTAAAGATGAAGATTCCCGAAGGAATACAGTCTGGAACTGTTTTGCGCTTGAAAGATAAAGGAATTCCGTATCTAAGAGGTCAGGGCCGCGGTGATCAGCATGTAAAAATCAAAGTATTAACTCCGCAAAAGTTAACAGAGCGCCAGCGGGAAATACTAAGTGATTTTGCGAAATCTTGTGGTGAAAATGTAAATCCTGAGCAGAAAACTTTTTTCAAAAAAGTTAAAGATGCTTTTGGTGTATAATTGTGATCAGCCGAGGGTTTTGCTCTCGGCATCACTTATACTGTCAAAGATAACTTTGAGGAGCGATGAAGCATGAAATGGGCCGAAATTAGTATTCAGACTACTCATGAGGCTACGGAAGCTATAGCCGACATTTTTCACGAGTTAGGTTCAAGTGGTGTAGTGATCGAAGACCCTGAACTGGTCAATTCCTATCGCCGCTCTGGTACCTGGGACTACTGTGATATTCCTGAAGAAACCGACGTTGAAGTAGTTACAGTGAAGGCCTATTTGCTTGTTGACGAGCAACTTGAAGAAAAAATGCGTATTTTTGAAGAGCGTGTAAATGAGCTGATCAACCACAATCTTGATAAAGGCCAAGGGAATATTAAATACCAGGAAATCAACGAGGAAGACTGGGCATCGTCGTGGAAAGATTATTTTCATCCGATCAGAGTAGGAGAACATGTAGTCATAAAGCCGTCTTGGGAAGAATATGAGCAAGTCGCAGGCGATCTGATTATTGAGTTAGATCCTGGAATGGCTTTTGGTACTGGGACTCATCATACAACCGCAATGTGCATTCGCAGTTTAGAAGAGGTAATTAGACCTGGTAGTGTAGTATTTGATATTGGTACTGGCTCTGGTGTGTTAGCTATTGCTGCGGCTAAGCTTGGAGCACAGAGTGTACAAGCTGTTGACTTAGATCAAGTTGCAGTAAGGGTTGCGAAGGAAAATGTTGTAATTAATGAGGTTGAGCAGGTTGTCAATGTTGCGGCAGGTGATTTATTGACCGGTATTCACGGTCAGGCTGACGTTATTATTGCCAATATTATTGCTGATGTCATTATTAAGTTAGTGCCTGATATTCCTGAACGGCTTAAAGATAATGGGGTATTGATTGCCAGCGGTATTATTGTCGAGCGGTTAAGTGATGTTACCGCCGCTATTCTTAATAACAATCTAACGATCGATAAAGTCATTGAAGAAGGCGGTTGGGTAGCAATACTGGTACGTAAAGGAGGCGGTTAATTTGCACCGTTTTTTTCTTGCTGGGTTGCTAACATCTGAAATGATCATTACAGGGGAAGATGCGCATCATATTAATCATGTGCTCAGAATGAAACCAGCTGATAAAATACTGGTAGTAGCAACAGATGGACAAGTTGGTGTAGCTGAAATTGCAGGTTTTAATGAGCATGAAGTTACTGTTGTGCTTTGTGAGACTGTTGCAGATCACAGTGAGCCGCCTGTTCGGGTTTCCTTAGCCCAAGGGCTTCCTAAAAGTGATAAAATGGATTACATCGTTCAAAAAGCTGTTGAGTTAGGTGTTAGTAAACTCTTCCCGATTGCTGCTGAACGAAGTGTCGTAAAATATGATAAGAACAAACAATCTGCACGTCAGGAACGATGGCAGAAAATTGCTATTGAGGCTGCTAAGCAGTGTAGACGGACCCGTGTGCCGGCGGTAGAGCCCATTCAAACTCTTGCCGAACTCCTTTCTGTTCTAGAGCCTACCACTGCGGTTTTAATGCTCTATGAAGGGCCTGCGCAAACAGGCATTAAAGATTTTTTGAGAGACTGTCAGGCTGAAGAATATCTGGTTTTAATTGGGCCGGAAGGCGGGTTCAGTGCAGCTGAAGTGCAATTATGCCAGCAGCATCATGTACAAACTATTACCATGGGACCGCGTATTTTACGAACCGAGACAGCTTCTCTGGCAGCGCTTAGTCTTATCCTTTACGAAAAAGGCGATTTAGGTGGCTGCTAATGTTTTTTAAGGTTGGAGGCGATTTCTTTGCCACGAGTTGCGTTTACAACTTTGGGGTGTAAAGTTAATCAGTTTGAGACAGAAGTGATGGAGGGGTTATTCAAACAGCGCCATTATGAAATTGGTGAATTTGAGCAACCAGCTGATGTATATGTTATTAATACTTGTTCGGTCACCCATTTAGGTGAACGCAAATCACGGCAACTGATTAGACGGGCAACTAGGTTGAACCCAGCTGCAATTATTGCTGTTACAGGCTGTTATTCTCAGGTTTCGCCAGAGCAAGTTGAAAACATACCTGGGGTTAATATTATCATAGGGACTAAAGAACGTTATAAAATAGTTGACTTAGTTGAAACAGCAGCAATTCACCGGGAACAAATTAATATAGTGACAAATATTATGGATGCGCAGGAGTTTGAGGATATTCCGCTCTTTGATTCTCCGGGGCGGACTCGAGCTTTTTTGAAAATCCAAGAAGGCTGCACAAATTTTTGTACCTATTGTATAATTCCTTATGCCCGCGGACCGCTGCGCTCAAGAGCGTTAGATAGTATTGCAAATGAAGCGCAAAAACTAGTTGAAGCCGGTTTTAAAGAAATTGTGCTCACTGGGATTCACTTAGGGGCATATGGACGGGATTTGCATGACACTGTCAACTTGGTTGATGCTGTCAAAACTGTTTTGAATGTCAGTGGCCTGAAACGCCTGCGAATTGGGTCGCTTGAGTCTATTGAGGTTTCGGATGAATTAATTGATCTCATGCAAAGTGACATACGACTATGCCGACACTTGCATTTACCGCTGCAGGCAGGCGATGATCACGTTCTTTCGGCAATGAATAGGCACTATACAACGAACGAATTTAAGCAACTTGTTGAAGATATCATGAGACGTGTTCCTGATATTGCTATCTCAACAGATGTTATTGTGGGTTTTCCAGGAGAAACTGAAGAGATGTTTAGAAACAGTGTTGATTTTATTGATAAACTTAATTTAGCTAAAATCCATGTTTTTCCTTACTCGCGACGAAAAGGGACTCCAGCCGCAGGATTTGACAATCAAGTTTCTGAAGATGAGAAAAAGCAGCGAGTAATCGTTATGCAAAAATTAGCTCATGAAAAAGCTGAGTTATATCGACATAACTTTATTGGCTGCCATGCTGATGTTTTGTTTGAAGCAAAAGCACAGGCTGTGATCAGCGGTTTAACGGGTAATTATATACGTGTATACGCAGATGCAGCATCGTTGGATGAGGGAATTATTTATCCTGTTAAATTAGAGAAGCCCTATAAAGATGGTCTTTGGGGCAGTGTAACAAATTAAAATTTTCATATTTATTTTAACAAAAGCAGGATAACTGCAGTCAGAGCCGAATATTTTTCTATATATTGTATATAACTACCAAGTGGATAGGTCTTTTTTCGAAGGGAGGTGCTGTATGCAAGCTGATTGTATTTTTTGCAATATTGTTAATGGCAAAATACCGGCTAAAGTTGTTTATGAGGACAAGCAAATTATTGCTTTTCATGATATTAGTCCGGCAGCTCCGGTACATGTGCTGGTAATTCCTAAGAAGCATATCGCTAACCTTCTCGACGTCACAATAGATGATAACCAAGTAATCGCCCATCTTATGATGTCAATTCCGCAAATTGCTACGCAATTAGGCTTAGCTGAAAAAGGTTTTCGTATCGTTATAAATACTAAAGATGATGGTGGTCAAACAGTCGATCATCTCCATGCTCATATTTTAGGCGGTAGATTTATGACATGGCCTCCAGGCTAATATTGACAATTACGAATCATTTCCTGTATAATACTTAGGTGTATATTAACAAGTACACTTCCCGTAACGGTCTGAGTGGAGGGAGGGAGATTAGATGTCAGAAGTTAAGGTAGGAAAAAACGAAACAATCGATAGCGCACTCCGCAGATTTAAACGTACATGCCAAAAAGCCGGCACCCTTGCTGAGGTAAGAAAGCGCGAGCATTATGAAAAACCAAGCGTAAAACGGAAGAAAAAATCCGAAGCAGCTCGTAAACGTAAGTTCAAGGCTTAATATTTGTTTCGGAGGTATCTTGGCATGTCTCTTAAAGACAAGTTAACTGAAGACATGAAGCAGGCCATGAAGGACAAAGAGGCGGGTAAGTTACGTCTTTCGGTTATTCGCATGGTTCGTGCCACTATAAAGAATGTTGAGATAGACCGAAAGAAAGAACTCACTGAAGAAGAAGTTCTTGATGTATTGGCGAAAGAAGTGAAAATGCGCCGGGATGCAATGGAAGAGTTCACAAAAGGTAATCGTTTAGATTTAGCACAACAACTTGAACAAGAAATTGCTATTCTGATGCAATATCTTCCTCAACAACTTAGTGAATCTGAAGTGCGGGTTCTCGTAACTGAAGCTGTGGCTGAGGCGCAGGCAACTGCTCCTAAAGACATGGGTAAAGTCATGGCGGTGCTTATGCCAAAAGTCAAAGGTCGCGCAGATGGTAAGCTTGTAAATACCATAGTACGCGAAATGTTAAGTCAATAAATTAATCCGGTACCTGAAAAGGTACCGGATTTTAATTTTTTATAAATTTATTCAGAATAAGAGTTTCAATGTCAGTACTTTCCAATATGAGTCATGTCACTTTTTACATAGACGTTTTTCGGATTATTTTTATTGGTTAGTGAGAAGAATAAAAATAATAATGGAGTAAATGCCAAAAGGGAGGCATGAAAAATGTCGCAATATAAAGGCCGCTTGACTTATGCGAAAGGAACTTATGTTGAGTTTGTTGTGGCTCCTAATCAAGATGTAGATTTTGGCGATATTTTAGCAGTAGAGGGCAGTGGTGGTGATAAATTTTATATTCGGGCTTATGATTTTAAAGTAAAATCACGCTGGTCAGGCTTAAATGGTGTCGGTTATTTGATGAGTAAACTTGATGAGAATGGACAAGTTCAAGATCAAGAAGAATTGGAATTCTATTTAGGCGGTAATCATACCGTCAAAATTGGTATGGCAGAGCAGTTATGCTACTCTGATGCAGATGGTAATTTGTTTAATCCTAAAACTTGTCCGGATTTTTTCTGTGAAGTTAGGTCGTTAAGTGATGCGGATACGGTATTGCTGTCTGAGATGAAGGGTGATTTGGAAATTGGTTTTTTAAAGAGTGGCCGCGGCGTTATGGAGTTGCCAGTTGGTATTTATGGATCAAAGGCTATCACAGAACACATTGGTGTTTTCGGGACAACTGGATCAGGAAAGAGCAATCTGGTAAAAGTTTTGGCAAGTTCGATCATTGATAACGGCAATTATGGACTGCTGGTTTTTGATGTTCATAATGAATATTTTAAAGACCTAGCAACACATCCGCAGGCTGCTCAGCGTCTCAGCGTCTACAATACCAATCCGCAAGCTAATCACTGCAAAAAGTTGCTTGTTAATTTTGATGAGATTGATCCGGAAGATATTACAGCTTGTGCCACATTCACTGAGCCTCAGCTTGATGCAATTTATAAATTGTCATCAGTATGGCAGGATAATTGGATGAATTATGTACTAAAATATGATACGGCCGATATCATCGATGAGTTGGCAGGATGTACGGGTCAGAAGTTTCACTCCCGTACCATAAGTAAGATTAAAAGTATCTGCTGGAATTTGGAGCAAGAATTAAATGTTGGGGCTGAACAGCAAACTGTTATCAGTGATATGATGCATGACTTAGAGCAAGGGAAAGTAGTGCTTGTTGAGCTCAAAAATGTATCACCAGTTGGCGAACAGGCGTTATCGACACTGCTCTCCAAAAAGCTATTGCAAAATTACGCGGGAAAATCGGATGCTGAACGCAGCCACGTAAAGCCTGTTCTTATTGTTCTAGAAGAAGCTCACCGTTTTCTAGGCAAAAAGGAACAAACAAGCAATAATGTTTTTGCGCGTCTGGTAAGTGAGGCTCGCAAGTTTAATTTAGGGATGTGTGTGGTGGATCAACAACCACGGCTGTTAGCTGACAAGGTGTTGTCGCAGTTGAATACGCTTTTTATATTAGGCTTAGCATCTAAAGCAGATCGAACAAAATTAGAAGCCATGTGCCGAAAAGATATTTTACAACAGCGAAATGAAATCAAGAATCTAGATTGTGGAGAAATGATTGTTGCGACCAACTACATGCGGTTTGCAGCTCCGGTTAAGGTTCATAAATATGAAGATTTCTTAACCAAGCGCTACGGCAATGAAATGAATGCGCTAGGCAGTCTAAGTGGATTTAGTGGCTTACAACCATCATCAATACCGAATCTTTAAGCGTGGGAAACCGCGCTTCTTTTTTGTTTATACACTATCTGCAGCTTTAAGTAGGTTTATAGTACTAAACATACTCTTGTGGCATACACTTCTATATGAAGGGAGGAAGTGGCATGCAATCGCGAAAACGAGGTCGTCTACAAAGACTAGCCGGTCTGCTCGAGATACCGCAAGATATTGTGATGGATTTACCCCGAATCACCATGCTGGGCAATAAGCAGTTACTAATAGAAAATCATAAAGGCATTATTGAATATACATCTTCCCTGATACGAATAAAACTAAATCAGGGGGAACTCATCGTTACTGGTACTGATCTCACTTTAGGGAATTTACAAGTGGAACAAATTCTAGTGGAGGGTACGGTGGGGGAATTAAAGTATGACCCATAATATAACTAACTATGTTCATGGTGCTGTTCGACTAAAAGTGAGTGGTCTTATGCCAGAGAAGTTTATTAATTTATGTGTTTCCCAGAACATTCTCTTATGGAATATAAGCAAAAGAAGTTCAGATCTGTTCGTCTGGATGCGATTAGATGATTTTTTTGCAATTAGACCAATTGTGCAGAAAAGCCGCACTCGAGTCACCATTGTACGACGCTATGGGTTGCCGTTTGCGGCGAAGCGGCTGAAAAAACGTAAAATTTTATTAATAGGGCCAATCCTTTTTTTCTTGGCTCTTAATACGTTAGCTTCGTATATTTGGTTTGTTGATATTCATGGAGTCAAAAGTTTGCCCAGTGACCGGATTAAAGAGATCGCTTTCCAACAGGGTTTAAAACCTGGGACTCTGAAGAGTAATATAAATACGAAACATATTGAAAATGAGATCTTAGTGAATGTACCTGAAGTAGCTTGGATCAGTGTGGATTTTGTTGGTACCCGAGCCGTCATTGAGGTGGTAGAAAAAACCATATCCAAGCAAGATGATAAGTCTCCGGCTCACATTATAGCTGGTAAGGATGGCGTTGTGACAGAAGTCATTATATTGGCAGGTCAGTCAACGCTCAAAAAAGGTGATACGGTGAAAAAAGGAGATCTTCTAATAAAAGGATTTGCTCCTGAACCACATCAGGAAATAACGACTCAGCCCCCGATTATCTCAGTGCCCCCGCAATTGATAAAAGCGAAGGGGATTGTTAAAGCTCGTGTTTGGTATGAAAGTTATGGAGAAACTGAATTATCCAAAGCTGTTCATCATCAGACTGGCAGGCAACAGATGGGGGTTTTGCTGAAAATAGGATCAAACGAGATTGTTTTAAAGAAGGCTCAGCCAGAAATGTTTAGCCTGTATGATCAAGAGGTCATTCACAAAAAACTACCTCTTTGGAGGAATAGCGATTTTACTGTCGAATCAAACATAGATATCTTTCATGAGTTAGATACTACATGGTCTGAGATAACCATTGAAGAAGCACGTGATAATGCCAAGAGCAAGGCCTTAGCCCAGATACAGAATCTTATTCCGGAGTCTGCCCAGATTTTATCACGTAGAATTGAATTAATAAACACTGCCGAACCTAATTTAGTGCGGGTGAAGGCAACCATTGAAACTGAGGAAGATATTGGTCAAAGTATTACAATTTCTCAGCAATAAGGAGGCAGCAGTCTTTGCAGCAAGAGACGGAGAATAGAGTTCTGTTTGCAAACAGTCAGGAAGCTCTGGCTATCTTAGGAAGAAATGATGAACATTTAAATATAGTTTGCTCAGCATTTTCCGCTAAGGTGATTTGCCGTGGGGAAGAATTGGTGATTTCTGGTCTGCCTGATGAGGTTGTAAAACTGACCAAGCTATTTACTGAGCTTTTATTTCTATACCGGCAAGGTAATCCGGTTACTGCACATGATATTCGTTACAGCATTCGGTTGCTGCAAGAGGGATATGGTGAAGATATTCACAAGATGTTTGGCGAGACTGTTTTGGTAACAGCTCGTGGACGCCATATAAAGCCTAAAACTCTTGGGCAGCGTGAATACTTAGAAGCCATTCGCAATAATTATATTACGCTTGGAATAGGTCCGGCAGGAACTGGGAAAACTTATCTTGCGGTTGCAATGGCAGTATTTTC